>CALWVC010000044.1 GCA_944384865.1 uncultured Clostridia bacterium | reverse complement strand
CCGCCCTGCCGCGTCCTGCTGCGGTGCGGCGTGTTGCCGCCCGGCCGCATCTTTGCGCCCGGCTGTGCCCGGCTGCGCGTCCGTCTCCCGCCGGGAACCGCCGCCGTCAGGTGTGGTGCCCTGTGTCTGCGGCTGCGCGCCGGCTGCGCTTTCGCTGTCCGGCAAAGCGGCTTCTGGTGTGTCCTGCTCTGCCGTCGTCATGCTGTATTCGTCCATAAAAACATCCTTTCCGCCCTGGTGCGGGCTGTTCGTATAAAGTAATTGGCCCAAACGGCGGCCGTGGTTTTTGCCGGTAAAACAAAAAACGCCGGCTGCCGCCCGGCGCATATATAAAAAAGACCGCCCGCAGGCAGCCTTTTTTATCTGTCAATTTTCCTACAATGAAATATGATCCATCTTTAAGGGTTGTCCGCCGATCCTGCCATCCGTCTAATTGCATACCGGCCAATCCCTATTCTTCTGAAAACGCGCCCATCCGTTTGCATGACGCCATACAGTCAAAGATTCCCTGATAATAGAGCTGCTCTGTTTGAAAGCCGTGCAATTGAATCGTCAAATCCTCCCATGCGTCCAACAGCCCGGCGTCTGTCCCCAAACGCTCGTTTATGCGCTTCATCAGCAGTTGTATTTCCTTTACAGCCTGCTGATATTCTTTATTTTGATTTTTATACTTCCTACAGACTTCTGCTTGCGCATTATAAAGCATCTGTTTTACGATTTCGCGCATATCTTCCCGCAACCGGATCACCCTTTCCCTTTTATAAATATTTCTAACATTATTCATCCGCCTGTCCTTTATATAGGACAGATTTTCTATCAATTCAGTATACACTAATTTTATCTTAATCAAAAACAGAATTGGTGATTTTATGAAACGCGTTACAGCATACGATCAAGCCAATATTACGGGCAGCAAAATCCGACAGGCCCGGATAAACGCCAGATTAAGCCAGCGGGAATTATCCGAAAAATTAGAATTACACGCGGTTTATGTTTGCCGGGGTTCTGTTTCCAGAATCGAAACCGGAGAACGTGCCGTAACAGACGTTGAAATCGATGCGATCTCCAAAGTGCTGAATGTCTCATTAGATTATTTGTTCGGGCGTGAGAATCCCACAAACGCGCGGCCATAAAAGATTTTTAGATTCTATTGTCTGAAAACGCGCCCATCCATTTCAGCAACGTCATACAGTCACATATCCCCTGCTGGTAAATCCACTCTGTTTCAAATCCATGCAATTGATTTTCCAGCTCTTCCAATCGGTTTAACAGTTTATATTCCTGTCCTAGCCGATTTTTTATATGTGCTGTCAATTTCTCCAGTTGTTCTTGTATCTTTCTATATTCTTGATTTTCTGTTTGATTTTTAATCTGTTTTTTTACTTTTGCACCGCTGTTGATCTGCCGCATCATCTCTTCTATTCGTTGTTCCATCTCCTCTGCACTGCCCCTTTTTATAAAAACATTTTTCTTTGTCCTACTAATAGGACAAAGAATTTTTATTTTTATTATACACTAAATTTGTCCTAAATCAAGACAAAATTGGTGATTTTATGAAACGAATCAAACATTCGAAGCAGTTAAACATCATCGGCAGCAACGTCAGAAAGGCCCGGCGCAATGCCAAACTGAGCCAGCGGGAAGTTTCTGAAAAGTTGGAACTACAGGCCGTCTATATCTGTCGCGGTTCCCTATCCAGGCTGGAACACGGCCGGCGTGCGGTAACAGATCTTGAAATCAACGCGATTTGTAAACTGCTGCGCGTTTCACCCAACGATCTGTTTGGATGGAACGCCGCTGCAACCTGAGAAATATTTTAGATTGTAAGGGCGGGGCCTGTGCTTGATAATCACGGGCCCCGCTCTTTATAACCATGCGCTGATCACACCGCCCGCCGCTTACGGCTGGCGGCGCTGCTCGGTGCCGTCATAGGCAAAAAAATTCTCCAGCTCGCGCCTGGCCCGGTCCACCGCCCGCTGCTGCTCCTCTGTCAGCGCCCGCGCGGGCGGCGGCGTCTGCCGCCGGGCCGCCCAGAACACCCCCAGCGCAAACGCGCCGGAAAGCGCCGCGATACAGCCCAAAACCACCAGAACCATCATCAAAACTGCCGTCATATATCCCAACCTCCTGAAAAGTCTGCGCCAGACACCAGCGCCCGCGGCCGCCGCGGACGTTTTCCCGGGTCTTTGGGCGCAAAATAAATTACATCCTGCATCGCATACCGCAGCGCGTCCAGCAGATGGTTATAAGCATCCGCCGGTTTGTTCAGCGTCATGCCGCTTTTGTCCACTTCCCAGCGGTAGGCCGCCAGCTCCGCCGCCGTATGCCTGCAGGTCGGGTGCACATAGATTTTATACTCCTGCAACCGCGCGATACCGTTTAACACGCTGTCTTTCCCCTTGGCCGACGGCGTGATCCGCCCGATACCCAGCCGCCGCAGATCGTCGTTTGACTTGGGCTCCGCGCTGTCGGCATAAATCCGCTCCTTGCTATAGCCCTTGTCCTTGATCATCTGCGCGATATCGCTGTTGAGCATCCTGCGCTGGTAATGCTCGTCATATACCAGCAGCAGCTTGTCCAGCGGGTTGACCGCCGCCGCAATAAACGCGCACGGGTCGTTTGTATAACCATAATCCAGCCCGAAAACATGGCGGTACCGCCAGGTTTTGCCTGTCCGCAGCTTGTGGATGTCAAAATCCCGCACCTGCCAGTTTTCATAGACCAGCCCTTCAGACACGCCCCATTCGCCCAGACCCGCCACCTGATATTTGCGGGGGTTTTCCCGCTGCATCCGGGCAAACACCGCCCGGTCGGTATCGTCTAGAAACTCGTTGCACAAATAGGTGGTGGAATAGGTCTCCACCCCCGGCGTCTCCCGGTCGAAAAACCGCGCTTTGAGCCAGTGTCCCTCGTGCCACGGGTTAAAGGTCAGCGTGGTCTGCTTAAACAGCGGCGGCTCCACCGCCCCCCGGGGAACCGATAAATCCAGCTTGTCAAAATCCGCCTCCGACGGGATTTCATAGGCCTCCTCGATCCACACCCAGCACAGCGATCCTTTTTCCACCGTGGTAGACGCCAGCTTCAACACATCGTCAAAGCCCCGAAACAAAATTTTCTGGCCGGTGGGCAGATAGACCAGCTCCATCGGCGATACGGTGGCGCGCCATAAATGGCGCACACCCAGCCGCTCTGCCGCCCATTGCAGCTGGGCAAAGGTGCTGGTGCGGTGGGTATCCATCACCTGACGCACCACCAGCGTGTTGCTGCCGGGATAGCGCATCATCCGAAAAATGATGTTCAGCGCGGTGGTGGCCGATTTTTTCGACCCCTTGCCGCCCTTTAATACCCGATACCGGGCCGTTGACCGCCAAAACCTGCCGTAACCGCCGCCCACCAGCGCCGGCAGCTCAATTCTATTCAGCAACGCTGTCCGCCCCCACAATCACCACCTGGCCCTTGGGCTGCCCGGCATCGTCGCCCTTAAACATCCCCAAATGCCGGCCCAGCAGCTCCAGCGCCTTGACCTTGTCGCAGGTCTGAATCTCCATGCCATATCGCCCTTCTTTGATACAGGCCACCGCCTTGCGCTGCCGTTCGGTCAGCGCCTGGGTGGGGGTGCAAACCAGCTTCTGCCGGGGCCGGCCGTCGTCGCCCGGCTCGGTGACCAGCTGCATATAATCGGTCTGCACCGCAAAAGCAATCGCCGCCAGCTCGGTGATAATATCCTCCTGCCTGACCTCCACCCGCCGGCGCAGATCCGCCTGCCGCTGTTCCAGATACGCCCGCACCGCCGGATTTTTCAGGCTTCTGCTGCCGCAGACCGACGCGCTGTGATCGCTGGCGCAGTCGGGATAAACCGCCCGATACGCCCTGGTGGCGTTCAAGTCCACCAAATATTCGTCTACAAACCGTTTTTGCCGTTCGCTGAGCCGCACTGCGCCGCACCTCCTTTGTGATTGCTGTCGTAAATCTCCCTGCCGCGGCCGGCCGGCCGCGTGCCGGAACGCCTCTGCTCCCACAGCCGCCGTGCCGCGCCGCCGGGATGTATATGCGCTCCCACGCTGCCGTGCCGCGCCTTTGGTGCCGTCTGGTTACAGCCCGCGCCCGGCGCGCTTTACAAACCGCTGCCCGGACCGGCTGATCTCCCCGTTTTCAGCGCCCGGCGTACCCGCCGAAGCGTCAAAACCGCCCGGCAAAATCGCCGGGCGGCCGCTTTTGTACCACTACCCCCAAGCCCACCTCGGCCGCTTCGATGTTGCAGCCCTGCCGGTTGTACAAAAGCCTGCTTGCCGCCCGCCAAAGCGCCAAAGCCGGCTCCCGCCGCTTTTTGCGCCGCGCCGGACGGCGGCTCCGAACCATGGTTTTAAGAGCCTGTATACACTATATCATACGCCGGTGTGACATGTGTGACAATCCAGATGGGCGCGCAGATACCGGCTGTGCATCTGCTTCAGGCTGTTTTCGGTGTTGCCGCCGCCGATCCGGTCGGCCACCCGGTTCCAGGTCAGCCCTTCTACATACCGCAGCAAAAACACCTGCCGCAGCAGGCTGTCGCCGATGCCGTTGATAAACGCGGTGATCTCGTTCAGCAGCCGCTGGCATTCCTCCAGCTTCTGTGTAAGCAGCGTTTCATAGAGCACAATATTCGCCGTCTGCACCCCCACCGGATCACCGGTTGCGCTGCCCCGGGGCATGCCGTCGGGGACGCGGCCCATTTGCAGCGCCTGCTCCCTGGCGCGGTGCAGCTTGTCCTCCAGCAAGGCGATCTCCCGCTTTAAGTGCCCGAACTGCGCCAGCTCCTGTCTGGTCATGCCCGCCGCTCCTGCTCTGCGGCACGACCGTCACAAACGCCATACGCCGTCGGATTCTGCCGCCCTCCGCCTGCCAGCCCCACTGGCAAAATCCCCTGCGCAGCCGGCATACCCATGCCGCGCCGACCGGCCGCCGCGTCATATATACCGTTCTGCCGCCGGTGCGCCGCCTGACCGGCCAGGCCCGCCAAACCCGTCAGCGCCGCCAGATTCTGTTGCGCCGCCTGCTGCTCCCGGGCGTCCCGCCGCCGGCGCAGCCCCTGCGCAATCCGGCGCACATTGCCCCAATAAACTGCGAACCACCGGCCGTGCCGTTCGCACGCCTTCCAGTCGCAATAGCCGTCCCGCTGTCCGCAGGTCTCGCATGGATACGCCGGCAGCTGCCGGTCTGTTTCATATTGTCCCTTCATTGTCAACCCTTCCTTTCGCTGTTGTCCTGCCGCTTTGCCTGCCCGAATATCCGCGGCGCGCGCTGCACCCCGCCGCAAGGCCGATATGTCCGGGTATACGACGGATCCCGCCAATCGTCAATCGTCAAACCGGTTGAATTGCCGCTGCAATTGTTCCAGATCATAGCTGCGGCTGCCGGTATACGCTGTTGTCGAGCGCCCGCCGCGCCAGCCCCGTACCGCCGCCTTCCAGTCCCGCATCGGGCTGCTGCCGACCATCCAACCCTTCGACTGGTAAAAATTTAAAAACCGCTCTGCGTCCAGCGTCAGATTATGCTGTTCGCAATACGCCCGCACCTGCTCCAGCGTCGGCGGCACAAACGCCGTCTGCCGCTTCTCACCCTTCTGATCCTTCTTGTCCTTCTGGTCTTTCTTATATTCTTGTTCTTGTGCCGCTGCCGTGCCGCCGGCCTGCCGGTCCTGTGCCGGCCGTTTGCCGCCGGGCGTGCCGCTCGACTGATATTTGTCATAATTATTGACCGTGATCACCGTATACCGGTTGGTAGACTGCTGTGTCACCTCGCCTGTCGATTTCAACCGGTTCAGCGAGGTCCGAACCCCCCGGGGCGTCATCTGCAGCTTGTCCGCCAGCTGCCGGATCGAGGTCACAAGCTGCCCGCGTTTGAGTGCAACGCCCTGCCATTGCCTGTCCCGGATACTCGCCGTCAAAATAAAATATAAAAACATTTTCAGCGTTTCGCCCTGCTGAAACCAACCCCAGTTTAAAATGTTGCGGTCCAGCTTGATAAAGGTGCTTTTTTCCGCCAATACAACCTCCTCCGTTCACGTTGTTTTGCACCATTGTCCGCAGCCGGTTTCCCGGCCGCCCGGTTTACGCCCCGTCCCTGCGAATAAAAACCGCCGCCGTGCCGCCCGGTTCCCGCCGGACGCACGCCGCACACACCAGCGTGCCATGCTGCTGCGCCACCGGCCCGTGAATCTCGGCGCCGCACACGCCGCATACTGCCGCCGCAAAACCGTATACCCCGCAAAGGCCGCATCCGTCGCAGTCGCCTGCGCCCCGGATACACCGGCTCACAATGCCGGCCCGCCGCAGACCGGCTCGGCCTGCGCCTGCTCTTTGGCCTGTTGCTCCAAAAACCGCTGCGCCGCATATTCTTTATATAAATAAGCGCAGATCTCAAAGTTTTCCGGCGTCGCGCCGGTCTGCATCACCGCCAGAATCGCCGCCTGCAACATCTGTGAATGGGTCATAATTGTGCTCCTTTCCCGCGTTGTCTCACTGCTTTAAATCCGACATATACCGCCCGGCCAACAGCTCCAGCTCCAGCATCCGCCCGGCCAGCCGCCGGTTCAGCAATATCAGCCGCCGGTTGCGCCTGCGCAGCCGGGCGGCCTCCCGCCGCAGTTTATGCACCGCCCGCCGGTGCCGCCGTGGCGCCCGGGCCGCAGATAACAACCATCCCATACCGCCGGCCGCCGCGACCCCTGCCGTCACCAACAGCCCGACCCAAAGCCCCGCCATCACACATCGCCCCCTATACGTTGCCGCGTCACAGTACCCGCCGGTGCCTGTTCGCCGCGCCGGCGCCCCTGCGCCTTGCCCGCCTGCGGCGGCAGCTCCAACACCCGATTGACCGCGTCGCACAGCGCGTCGCTGTGCAGCCGACCATGCAGCAGCTTATACAGATTGGAGCTATCCAGATAGCGGTCTGTATGCTGCCGGGCCTGCTGGATCAGCCAGTGCTGCGTCTTTCCCAACTGCATCAGCCGTGTCCGCACCTGCATTCCATACTCTGTCAGCATGTTGTTTATGCCTCCCTGTTTTCTGATTCGAATCCGCAGAAACTTACGGAATATCGTAAAAAAAGTCTTGACAATTACGGAAAAACGTAATAAACTATAGGTGTGTAAACTAGATTATGGAAAAATATACATTCATTATTACGGTTTTCCGTTTGTCTTTCACTAGTATATTACGGATATCCGTTATAGTCAAGGTAAAATAGTTGGGTTTTCCGAAATATGTCGAGGTGAACAAAAGATGTATGAAATTTTTATGCAGCTATTACAAGAGCGGGGGATTTCTACCTATAAAGTCGCCAAAGAAACCGGCATTTCCAACTCCACCTTCAGCGACTGGAAAAACGGGCGCTCCAAGCCGAAGCAGGACAAGCTGGAGATTTTGGCCGATTATTTCGGCGTGTCTGTAGATTACCTGCTGGGCAAGACCAAAAACCGGCAGCCGGGCGCGCCCATCGATTACGATTACGCCCGCGGGCCGGAAGACGGCCGGCTGCTGCCGCTGCATGACAGCCTCCACCGGCTGAACAGCCGCAATATCCGAATGATCCCGCTGTTTGAAAATGCGTCGGCAGGCTTTGGGGCCTGCGCCCGCAGTGAAATCGTGGGCTATATCCCGCTGTATATCGCTTCCGACGAAGAAGCGGCCCAAACCATCTGCATCACCGTCCGGGGCGATTCAATGTATCCGAAAATCGAAGACGGCGACGTGATCCAGGTGCATAAACAGGCCTCGGTAGACAGCGGTTCCATTGCCGTGGTGCTGCTCGACGGCGAAGAAGGCTTTGTCAAACGGGTGGTTTACGGCCACGACTGGATCGAGCTGCAGTCCATCAATCCCGAATACCAGACCAAGCGGTTCGAGGGCCCGGAGATTCTGCGTCTGCAAGTGGTCGGCCTGGTCAAAAGCATCACCAAACAGGTGTGATCCGGTTGATCCGGTCCGGCGCCTTTGCCCGACCCACACTTTAAACGCCGGGCATCCGCCCCACGCCCCACAACGCCCCGCCCAACACACCCGGCATACTGCCCGCGCCACACCCCACACCAATACACGCCATACGAATCCACGCGTTGCTGCACCCGCCGCGCCTGTCGTTGTAAATGGTTGCATTTCCCCTTGCGTTTTCCCATCGGTTGTGCTATACTGATTACAAATTTCCGAGCCGCGAGCAACGCTTTCGGCAAGGCGGTTTTCATTTTTCTGACGCCAAAATTCATTTGCGGCGAAAGGCCAGGCTTTTTTCTGTTTGTCAGATCAGGCGCGCCCTTTTGCCGGGCGCGCTTTTGCTTTTTCAGGAGGTTGTTATGCAGACACGGGTGGCCATTATCGGCATCATCGTCCAAAACACAGACATCGCAGAACAGATCAACGAGCTGCTGCACATCTACGGCTCGTATATCATCGGGCGCATGGGGGTTCCCTATCCCAAACGGGGCTTACATATCATCAGCGTTGCGGTAGACGCCCCGCAAGACGTGATCAGCGCCCTGTCAGGCAAACTGGGGCGGCTGCCCGGCGTGTGCGCCAAAACCGCTTATGCGCCCTGCGGGGAGCAAGCCTGATGGACCGGGCGCAACAACAGCGCATTGACCGGCTGGCAGCCCAGGCCGATCTGCCCGACGGCGAACTGCTGCAGCTGCTAAAAGCGCGCGACGATGAGTCGGCGGCGTATATCGCGGGCTTTGCCCGCCGGGCCGCCCGGCACTATTATGACACAGATATTTACCTGCGCGGCCTGATCGAGTTTACAAACTACTGCAAAAACGACTGCTATTATTGCGGCATCCGCCGCTCCAATTCCTGCGCCGACCGTTACCGGCTCACCGGCGAACAGATTCTGGAATGCTGCGAAGCCGGCTATGCCCTGGGCTTTCGAACCTTTGTGCTCCAGGGCGGCGAAGATCCGTTTTATACCGATGCGCGGCTGTGTGCAATCGTCCGGCAGATTAAAAGCGCCTGGCCCGACTGCGCGATAACCCTGTCGGTGGGCGAGCGCAGCGCGGCCAGTTATCGGGCGCTGTACGCCGCCGGCGCCGATCGCTACCTGCTGCGGCATGAAACCGCCGACGAGACCCATTATCAGTCTTTACACCCCGCGTCTATGTCCTGGCGCCACCGGATGGACTGTTTAAACACCCTGCGGGCCATCGGTTTTCAAACCGGCTGCGGGTTTATGGTAGGCTCACCGGGCCAGACCGACCGGCATCTGGTCAAAGACCTGCGATTTATCAAAACCTTTGCGCCCCATATGGTAGGCATCGGCCCGTTTATCCCCCATCACGACACCCCGCTGGCCGACCGCCCCGCCGGCACTCTCGAGCTGACGCTGTTTTTGCTCAGCGTGATCCGGCTGCTGCTGCCGGCGGTGCTGCTGCCGGCGACCACCGCCCTGGGCACCATCGCCCCCGACGGCCGGGAACAGGGGATCTTGGCGGGCGCCAATGTGGTAATGCCCAATCTGTCGCCGGTATCGGTGCGCAAAAAATACGAACTTTATGACAATAAAATCTGCACCGGCGAAGAAGCGGCGGAATGCCGCCTGTGTCTGCAGCGCCGGATCGAATCCATCGGCTACCACGTGGCGGCGCAGCGGGGCGACTCCAAAGTCGCTTACCCGGCGCACACCTGACCGTGTTGACGCACACCCC
>CALWVC010000043.1 GCA_944384865.1 uncultured Clostridia bacterium | reverse complement strand
CAGCCGGAGGTTCTGCTGATGGATGAACCCACCTCGGCGCTGGATCCGATTTCCACTTCCAAGATTGAAGATCTTGCAGTTGAACTGAAAAAGGATTATACTATTATTATTGTAACGCATAATATGCAGCAGGCCGCCAGAATTTCTGACAAAACCGCCTTTTTCCTGTTGGGTGAAATGGTGGAATTCGGTGATACCGAGCAGATTTTCTCAATGCCCAAGGATAAACGCACAGAAGATTACATCACAGGGAGGTTTGGATGATGCGTGCAAAATTCGACGAACAGCTTGAACAGCTCAATACCGAGCTGATTACAATGGGCGCCTTATGCGAAGAAGCGATCTCTTCGGCGATCAAGGCGCTGTTTGATGAAGATGATACCCTTTTGGAAAACGTATTTACCGCTGACAGCGGCATCGATCAGAAAGAACGGGATATCGAGGCGCTTTGTATGCGGCTGCTGTTACAACAACAGCCGGTGGCCAGCGACCTGCGGATTATTTCCTCCGCACTCAAGATGATCTCAGATATGGAGCGTATCGGCGATCAGGCCTCTGACATTGCAGAAATCACCCGCTATGTCAAATACAGCGATGTAAAAAGCAAGGTGCATATCAAGGATATGGCAACTGCCGCCATTAAAATGGTGACCGACAGCATCGACTCATTTGTCAAAAAAGATATCACGCTGGTCAAAGCGGTCATGGCTTACGACGACGTGGTAGACGGCCTGTTTGACAAGGTCAAAACCGAGCTGATCGCGCTGTTGGCAGAAGATCATACCAGCGGCGAATCCTTTGCCGATTTACTGATGATTGCCAAATATCTGGAGCGTATCGGCGACCACGCGGTAAATATCGCCGAATGGGTGGAATATTCGATTACCGGGCAGCACAAATCCCGATCGTAAATTCCGCTGCTGTTCAATCAGTCATTCCATTCTTTTCAGAAACGGAGCCAGAACGTTATGATATATGTTGTAGAAGACGACAACAGCATCCGGGAGCTGGTTGTATACACTTTGTGCAATGTCGATCTACAGGCCAAGGGCTTTGAAACGCCTTCGGCCTTCTGGGCGGCAATGGAGCAGGAACAACCATCGCTGGTGCTGTTGGACATTATGCTGCCGGAGGAAGACGGCCTGCAGATTCTCAAAAAACTGCGCGCCTCCTCCAAAACAAAAAAGCTGCCGGTAATGATGCTTACCGCCAAGGGCAGCGAGTATGACAAGGTCGTCGGACTGGACGGCGGCGCAGACGATTACGTTTCCAAACCTTTCGGCATGATGGAACTGGTTTCCCGCATTAAGGCGCTGCTGCGCCGGGCCGGAGAGTCGCAAACGGCAATGGTGGAATATAAACTGGGGCCGCTGTATGTTTGCCCGTCCAAACATATTATCCGGGTCAACGACCAGGATGTTGCGCTCACCCTCAAAGAATACGAAGTGCTCTGCCTGCTGTTGGAGCATCAGGGCACCGTATTTAACCGCGAACAGATTTTAAACCAGATCTGGGGCTATCACTTTGACGGCGAAAGCCGTACCGTAGACGTGCATATTCGCACGCTGCGTCAAAAATTAGGAGAAGCCGGCAGCCTGATTGAAACCATCCGGGGCATCGGCTATCGGATCGGAGAACAAGCATGAACAAACGAATTTTCAGAAGTATTTTTATTGTTGCAATCATCATCTTACTGGCCAGCCTGGCTGTAGTCTTTGGAGTATTATATACCCATTACTCAGACAGCTACCTGACACAGCTGAAAAACGAAAGCCTGTATATCGCCCAGGGCATCGATAAAAACGGGATTGACTATTTTGACAATTTGCCAAAAAACAGTTCCGCCCGTGTGACCTGGATCGACGCAGACGGCACAGTGTTGTATGACAGTGAAGCAGACGCAGCGACGCTGGAAAATCACAGCCAGCGCGAGGAAGTGCGCGAGGCGCTTACCTCTGGCAACGGTGAAAGCACCCGCTATTCCAACACGCTTTCAGAGCAGACAATCTACTACGCCGTTCGGCTGGACGATAATACCGTTTTGCGGATTTCCGGTTCTCAACACTCGGTATTCTCGCTGCTGCTGAAAATGGTATGGCCGGTATTGCTGATTTTAGCCGCTGCAATCTTTCTGTCGGCGCTGCTCGCTTCACGCCTGTCTAAAAATATCATCAAGCCGATCAACGAGATCGATTTGTCAAATCCGGAGCAGGCGCAGACCTATGACGAGCTTGCACCGCTTCTGCGTCGGATCGCACATCAAAACAAACAGATCGACCTGCAGATGGAACAGCTCCGGCAAAAACAGCAGGAGTTTTCCACCATCACCGAGAATATGCAGGAAGGGCTGCTGGTCATTGACCGCAAAACCGACCTGCTCTCGTATAATTCCAGCGCCATGCGGATTCTGGGGGCTGATGAAGCTGTTCAGAATAAAAGCGTACTGATGCTCAATCGTTCGGAAAGCTTCCGCCATGCCATCGACGCCGCACTGACCGGCCGGCATGACGAACAGCTGTTACAGCTCAACGATAAAATCTATCGGTTGATTGCCAACCCGGTATACAGCGGCGATGATCTGGTGGGCGCGGTGCTGGTGATTCTGGATGTTACCGAAAAGGAACAACTGGATGAACTGCGCCGTCAATTTACGGCCAACGTCTCCCACGAGCTGAAAACACCGCTGACTTCCATCTCGGGTTTTGCTGAAATCATTAAAAACGGTATCGCCAAACAGGAGGATATTCCCCGCTTTGCGCAGAACATCTATGACGAATCTGCCCGTTTGATCACATTGGTCAACGATATCATTCGGCTTTCTCAGCTGGATGAAGGCTCTATCCCGATGGAAAAAGAACCGGTGCCGTTGCATCGGGTGGTACAGGATGTGCTCAGCCGGTTACAGCCCGCAGCGCAGGCGAAGAATGTTAAAATCACCGCCGATATCCAATCGGTTTCAGTGTTTGGTGTGGCACAGATTCTAGACGAGATGGTTTATAACCTGTGTGATAACGCTATCAAATATAATGTAGAAGGCGGCAGCGTATCCGTCGAGTTGAAAAACGTAAACGGCGGCGCCTGCCTGACTGTCCGCGATACTGGCATCGGCATTCCGAAAAGCGACCAGCAGCGGGTATTTGAACGGTTTTACCGGGTGGATAAAAGCCATTCCAAAGAAATCGGCGGCACAGGCCTGGGCCTGTCAATCGTCAAACACGCCGCCTTATTTCACGGTGCGACCGTCACACTGGAAAGTGAACCGGGCAAAGGAACCACTGTCCGCGTACAATTTTAATATCGATGACTGTTTGCCTGTTGCCCGGCTGTCTGATTGACAACCGGGTAATAGCATATTATAATCAGCAAAACCTTTGATCACCTGTGATTGGGCGGGAGGATATATCATGGAACTTTTGATCGACAACCGGGTTTATATCAGTTATGAGACGCCGTGCGCCGATATTGTGATCGCTGAATGCGAGGACAACCGGGTGACAGTAAAGCTGCCCGAGGACCGGCGGGTCACAGTTGTTCGCCCCCTGCGCCGGCAGATCGCCGCGGCGCAGACTATGGTTCTTCCCTGTCCCGCCAAGCTGGCGATTGAATTCGACACAGGATCACCGCTGTTTGTCTTTCTTTATCAGCCCGAAACGGTCCGGCGCGACGCCTATACCTATTATTTTGCGCCGGGCGAACACCGAATGGAGCAGCTGGATCTGCATACCGGCGATCGGGTCTATATCGCCGCCGGCGCCATTCTGCGCACGCATATCCGCGCGCAGGACGCGCAGGATATTCAAATCTCCGGCCGGGGAATCGTCGACACCGCCGGTATCGGGCGCAAAAAACGCCGGATGCTGCATTTTGCAAATTGCCAGCAGCTGCGCCTGCAGGATGTAACGCTGCTGGGCGCGATTGACTGGTGTGTTGTGCCCCTGGCCTGCTCGGATTTTTCCATCACAGGCGTCAACTGCGTCACCTGGGAGGTCAACGGCGACGGCATCGATCTGGTAGGCTGTAAAAACGGCACGGTTGAAAACTGTTTCATCCGCGCCGCCGACGACTGCGTGGCCGTCAAGGCCACCGATTACGATGATCCCCGGGGCTGCGCCGACTGCCGGAATCTTACAATCACCGGCTGCATACTCTGGAACGCCCGGCCCGGCAACGCGCTGGAAATCGGCTTTGAAACCCGCTGTGATTCGATCAGCCACGTCCGCTTTCTGGACTGCGATGTCTTACACTGCGACTATGAAGGCTGGCAGTCGGGCGGTGTGTTCACTATTCACAACGGCGACCGGGCGCGTGTGCATGATATTCTGTATGCAGACATCCGGGTGGAAGACGCACAGCAAAAGCTATTTGATTTCAAAGTGCTGCAAAGCCAGTATTCCAAAGACACCGGCCGGGGGTTCATTGAAAATATTACCGCTCGGAACATCCAGGTTTTATGCGACTATCTGCCGCCGTCGATCTTTCGGGGGTGCGACAATGCCCACGGCATCCGCAATATGACCATCACCGGTCTGACCCACCGGGGCAAGCCGGTGACCAGCCTGCTCGATGGACATATGATCGCCGAATCCGGCAGCGAAATCCGGTTTTCCAAATAACGGAGAATCCACATATAAACGGCAGATGAAAATAGCGCTCTTACACCAGCACATAGCCGCTTTATAAAAACAACGATTTTCCTCTTGACATTCTGTGCAGATGCCGATATAATAAAACAAACTGAAAACTTCCCATAAAAGACTGTGACGGGAAAAAGACATAATATTCCGCATCAGAGAGCCTGCGGTTGGTGTGAGCAGGCAGCGGCGGTTATGTGATAGCTCATCCCTGAGTCGTCCGCCTGAGGTGTTAAAAAGTAGGGCGGGCCGCGCGGCAGCGTTAAAGGCCGGGGCCTTGTTAGAGGCTTTGATGAGATAGATGGCGCAAGCTGTCTGAATTTGGGTGGTACCGCGGGTTTATACACTCGCCCCATAGCTTTTATGGGGCGGTTTTTTGTTTTATACCAATATTTGAGGTGAACAACATGAACAAAGGCTTTCAAAAATACCGGCCGGCGCAGCCGATTGCCATTCAAAACCGCACCTGGCCGGACAAACAGATCACCAAAGCGCCGGTCTGGTGCAGCGTCGATCTGCGCGACGGCAACCAGGCGCTGGTAGACCCGATGAACCTGGAAGAAAAACTGCTGTTTTTTCAAACACTGATCAAGATCGGCTTCAAAGAAATTGAAGTGGGTTTCCCTTCTGCCTCTGAAACCGAATATGAGATTTTACGCACATTGATCGAGCGCAACCTGATTCCCGACGATGTGACCATTCAGGTGTTGGTACAGGCCAGAGAACATCTGATCAAAAAAACCTTCGAAGCGATCAAAGGCGCGAAAAACGTGATCGTGCATTTTTATAACTCCACTTCCACGCTGCAGCGTAAAGTGGTGTTCCATACCGATATGCAGGGGGTCATCGACATCGCGGTAAACGGTGCAAAGTTGATTCGCAAACTGACCGAAGAAATTGCCGACCCGCAGATGAATATCCGCTACGAATACTCTCCTGAGAGCTTTTCCGGCACCGAGATGGACAATGCGGTGGAGATCTGCGACCGGGTGGTCGAGGCGCTGGGCAGCACACCGGAGCACCCGGTGATTCTCAATCTGCCCAACACGGTGGAGGGCGCGACTCCCAACCATTATGCCGACCAGATCGAATATTTCTGCACCCACCTGCAACACCGCGACAGCGCCATTATCAGCGTGCATCCGCATAACGACCGGGGTTGCGGCATTGCTGCTACCGAGCTGGCGATCATGGCGGGCGCCGAGCGGGTTGAAGGAACCATCTTCGGCAACGGCGAACGCACCGGCAACGCCGATATCATGGTCGTCGCGATGAACATGTATTCCCAGGGCGTGGACCCCGAGCTGGACTTTTCAGATATGCCATACATCAAGTCTGTTTATGAAAAATGCACCAAAATGCATATCAATGAGCGGCATCCTTATGCCGGAGAGCTGGTATTCACCGCATTTTCCGGATCACATCAGGACGCGATCAACAAAGGCGAAGCCTATATGAAAGAGCACGACAGCGCCTATTGGGAGGTGCCTTATCTGCCCATCGACCCGGCAGACGTAGGCCGGCAATATGAGCCGATCATCCGGATCAATTCCCAGTCGGGCAAGGGCGGCGCCGCGTTTGTGATGAAACACAGCTTCGGCATCGACATGCCCAAAGATATGCACCCCGAATTCGGCGCAGTCATCAAAGCGGCCTGTGACCAGAAAGGCGCGGAACTCAAACCCCAGGAGGTCTATGAGATCTTTGAAAATGAATATCTGGGCGTGCATTATCCCTATCAGCTGAAAAACTACCGACTGACCGATAACGACGATAATACCACCACCTTTGAGGGGATCGTCGGCTATCATCACAACGACTATAAAATCAAGGCTGTGGGCAACGGCCCGATTGATGCGTTTTTCAACGCGGTGAAAAACATTGGAATCCACGATTTCGAGTTTATCTCCTATGCCGAACACGCGCTGTCATCCGGCGCTGACTCCAAGGCCATCGCCTATATCAAACTCAAAACGCCGGGCGGCGACTTTATCTATGGCGTCGGGGTAGATAACAACATTCTCATCGCGTCAATTAAAGGCGTGATCTGCGCCGTCAACCGTACACTCAAACAAAATAAGGGCGAATAAACGAAACGACGCGGTATAGCGTTAAAACACGCTTTTTCATTGATTGCCGCCGCGTTACCGTCCGGCTTTTGAAAGGATGAATATATTTTATGAATACTTATACCATCACTCTGCTAAAGGGAGACGGCATCGGGCCTGAAATCGTCGATCAGGCGGTCAAAGTATTAGACCGCGCGGCCGAAAAATTCGGCTTTGGCGTGACCTATCAGCGGGCGCTGTTGGGTGGTGAGGCCATCGACCAGACCGGCGCACCGCTGCCGGAGCAGACGGTGCAGCTTTGCAAAGCCTCCGACTCAGTGCTGCTGGGCGCAGTAGGCGGCCCAAAGTGGGACACGCTCCCCGGTGACCAGCGGCCCGAAAAGGGGCTGCTTGGCATTCGTGCTGCGTTGGGGCTGTATGCCAATCTGCGCCCCGCCACCATCTTTAAACCGCTGAAAGCCGCGTCGCCGCTCAAAGACAGCATCATCGGCGACCGTTTGGATATCATGATTGTTCGGGAGCTGACCGGCGGCATTTATTTTGGTGACCGCGGCCGGGAAGACCAAAACGGCGTGCAGAGCGCCTATGATACCGAACGCTACAGCGTGCCGGAGATTCAGCGGATCGCGCATACCGCGTTTAAAATCGCAATGCAGCGCAACAAGCGGGTCTGCTCGGTGGATAAGGCCAATGTGCTGGAAAGCTCCCGGCTGTGGCGGGAAACGGTAACCGAAGTCGCCAGACAATACCCCGAAGTCCAGTTGAGCTATATGTATGTAGACAACTGTGCGATGCAGTTGGTTCGAAATCCCGGCCAGTTTGACGTGATTGTAACTTCAAACATTTTCGGCGATATTTTATCTGACGAAGCGTCAATGATCAGCGGTTCTATCGGGATGCTTGCGTCGGCCAGCCTGTCTGATACCAATTTCGGGCTGTATGAGCCGATCCACGGCTCAGCGCCGGATATTGCGGGCAAAGGCATTGCCAACCCACTGGCGACCATTCTCTCGGTCTCGATGATGCTCAAATACTCATTGAATCAAATGCAGGCCGCCAACGCCATCGAACAGGCTGTATCCAAAGCATTGGAATCGGCGCGCACACCGGACATTGCAGTTGCAGGCCTGCCGACCGTTTCTACCGCTGAGATGGGCGATCTGGTCTGTTCGCTGCTGTAACGCACCGACCCTGCCCCTAAAAGTGTGAAGTTCCCATTTTGAAATTGTGACGACATCTGACTGCTGCATCACTGTGCAGGCTGTCAGAAACCTGTCAACAGTCTATAGATCAAAGCGGCACATCTACTATTCGTAGATGTGCCGCTTTGATCATTATAAATCTTAATCCTTCATCAGCAAAACCATAACCGCCTTTTGTGCGTGCAGCCGGTTTTCAGCCTCCTCAAAAATCTCCTTCGCATGCGCCTCAAACACCTGTGCGGTAATCTCCTCGCCGCGATGCGCCGGCAGGCAATGCAACACCATGCACCCGGGATTCGCCCGCTCCAGCAGCTGCTGATCGACGCAGTACCCGGCAAACGCTTTTTCGCGAATCTGCTTTTCTTCTTCCTGTCCCATCGACGCCCAAACGTCGGTCAAAATAACGTCTGCGCCCTGGGCCGCCTGTTTGGGGTCGGTAAACATCTCAAAGCCGCCGGCCTGTTTGGCAAAATCCAACACACTGGCATCTGGCTGATAATCCACCGGGCAAGCCACCGAAACTGACATGCCGGTCTTTAAGCCACCGACGATCAACGAATTCATCATATTGTTGCCGTCGCCGATAAAACACATCTTCAGCCCTTCCAGCTTGCCCTTAAACTCCCGGATGGTCATCAGATCCGCCAACACCTGACACGGATGGCAAAAATCCGTCAGCCCGTTAATGACCGGGATAGAGCCATACTGCGCCAGTGCTTCTACTTCTTCCTGCGCATAAGTGCGGATCATGATGCCGTCCAGATAGCGGGATAACACCCGCGCGGTATCTTCCACCGGCTCTCCCCGACCGATCTGCAAATCTCTCGACGACAAAAACAGCGCCTGTCCCCCTAATTGATACATGCCCGTTTCAAACGAGACCCTTGTACGGGTGCTGGATTTCTGAAAAATCATTCCCAGCGATTTTCCCGCCAGCAGCGGATGTGCGATCCCGTGTTTGCGTTCATATTTCAGTTGATCCGCCAGGTTTAAAATTTCTACGATCTCCTGTTTGGATAGATCCAGCATTTTCAAAAGATGTTTCATAATCTCGCTCCTTATTCTGATAATTGCAGCGCAGCGCAAAACCGCGATTGTAAGATCGAAGCCATCTACTGATGCGCGATCAGTCTCGGATGTTTGCGCGCCCCGATACTGCCCGCCGGCAGTGGCGGCCATTCAATCATTTCGACCTGCCGGTCGCCGGTCTGTTCCTGATAATCTTCCACACACTGCTCAATCCCGCCGGTCCAGATATGGTCAGCGGGCCAGTCTCACCGGCTGTCCGGCCATGTATTTTCAACGCGGGAATCTCCCGTATTTTATAGGATTTGCATACCGCCATAGGCCACACTCCACTCTGCCAGGCGATTTTACTGCGCCAACACCCGCCGTAAGATCTCCAGCCCCTGCTTCAGCTCCTCGTCACTGCTGTTCAACGGCGGCAACAGCCGTACCAGTTCTTTGGCTGTCAACACAATCAAACCCTGTTCGATACATTCCTTGGCGACCTGCGCACCGGTGCGATGGGTAAGCTCGATTCCCAGCATCATACCCAGCCCACGCACTGAACGCACCCCCGGCATCGCAGCGATTTCCTCGCGCATATATGCGCCTTTGCGCGTCACTTCAGAAAGAAAATCCGGCTGCGAAATGACCGACAACGCATAGTCTGCACCCGCACAGACCACCGGGTTACCGCCGAAGGTTGACCCGTGGCTGCCCGGCGTCATCACGTTTTGCAGCTTTTCATTACACAAACAGGCGCCTATCGGCAACCCGCCGCCCAACCCTTTGGCCAGCGTCACGATATCCGGCCGGATCCCGTAATGTTCACAGGCCAGCAGCTT
>CALWVC010000042.1 GCA_944384865.1 uncultured Clostridia bacterium | reverse complement strand
CTTGACAGTCTCTGATGTTCATTTTTTAATATATTCTATAAAACAATCGTTAAGCCCGCAGGTTTATAATTTTCAAAGCCATACAAACATGCCGTTTCCAACCGGAAACGGCATGTAACAGCTCTGTAAACTCAATAAAATTCAAATTACAACCAGTCTTATCTGCGTCTGTTATACGGTCTTCTGGAACGGTCGCCATGCTCTCTGTGCGAACGCTCGCCATCCCGGCGGGAACGCTGCGGCACATCGTCTGCGCCCGGTTCAACCACCGCGCCGTTGACCTCTACCAGCGCATCCCGGCGGGACAGGTTCAACCGCCCCTGATCGTCAATCTCCGTCACCTTGACGATGACCTCGTCGCCGACCTGCACAACATCCTCCACCTTATCGACCCGTTTCACATCCAACTGACTGATATGCACCAGCCCTTCCTTGCCGGGCGCGATTTCGACAAACGCGCCAAAGGTCATCAGCCGGGTGACAACGCCCTTATAAATAGCGCCGATCTCCGGATCATTGGCAATGGTCTCAATAATGGAAATTGCGCGCCTGGCATTCTCCAGGTCCAACGACGCCACATAAACGCGGCCGTCCTCTTCCACATTGATCTTGCAGTCGCATTCCTCCTGCAGCTTCTGAATGACCTTTCCCTGTTTGCCGATGACGTCTCCGATTTTTTCCGGATTAATCTGGGTCGTCAGCATTTTTGGCGCATACGGCGACAGCTCCGCTCTCGGCTCGGCGATCACCGGCGCCATCACTTCATCCAGAATATAATTTCTGGCCTTATGCGTTTTCGCCAACGCCTCTTTGATAATCTCAGGCGTCAGGCCATGCACTTTCAGATCCATCTGAATCGCGGTAATGCCCTTTTTCGTCCCTGCAACCTTAAAGTCCATATCGCCGAAGAAGTCCTCCAGCCCCTGAATATCCACCATGGTCATGAAGTCGCCGTTTTCACCGGTGATCAACCCGCAGGAGATACCGGCCACCGGCGCCTTGATCGGCACACCGGCTGCCATCAGCGCCAGCGTAGAGCCACAGATAGACGCCTGTGACGTAGAGCCGTTAGAAGACAATACTTCTGATACCACGCGAATGGCATAAGGAAATTCATCAACGGTCGGCAACACCGGAACCAGCGCCTTTTCCGCCAGCGCGCCGTGCCCGATCTCGCGCCGGCCCGGACCGCGGGAGGGTCTGGTCTCACCCACCGAATAAGACGGGAAATTATAATGGTGCATATACCGTTTTTCAGTCTGCTCGTCGATCCCGTCAAGCTGCTGCGCGTCGCTCATCGACGCCAGCGTCGCAACGCTCATCACCTGCGTCTGCCCGCGGGTAAACAGCCCCGACCCGTGCGCACGGGGCAGCAGATCGATCTCAGCGGCCAGCGGACGCATCTCGTCGATCCCACGGCCGTCTACACGTTTGTGCTGGTTTTTCAGCCAATCACGCACTACAAATTTCTGGATCTTATATAAAATCTCATCCAGCTTGTCTTCTCTGCCCTCAAACTGTTCGTCAAATTTCTCGTGTACTGCGTCGTAAATCGGCAGCAGCGCCGCGTCGCGCACCGTTTTATCGTCGGTATCCAGCGCACGACGTACATCCTCCAAACAGAATTCCTTTACCATCTCATAATCCGCCGGATCAGGATCGTTTGACTCAAACGCCCGTTTCGGTTTACCGATCTGCGCGACGATCTCATTGATAAACGCCACAATCTCTTTATTGACCTCGTGCGCCTTCATGATCGCTTCAAACATCAACTCATCAGAAATTTCATCGCCGCCGGCCTCGATCATCGCAACCAGATCCGCGGTAGAAACCACCGTCAGATTCAGCCGGCTGACTGCGCGCTGCTCCAGTGTAGGATTGATAACCAGTTCATCATCTACCAGACCGACGTTGACGCCGCCGACCGGGCCGTCCCACGGGATATCCGAAATCGCCAGCGCCGCTGATACACCAGTCAGCGCGGCAATTTCAGGACTGCAGTCAGGATCTACCGACATCACAGTCGCAACGACTGCGCAGTCGTTGCGCATATCCTTCGGAAACAGCGGACGAATCGGCCGGTCGATACAGCGCGAGGTCAGAATCGCCTTTTCGCTGGGTCGAGCCTCACGACGCTGGAACGAGCCCGGGATTTTGCCGACAGAATACAGTTTTTCCTCATAGTCTACCGAAAGCGGGAAAAAGTCAACGCCCTCCCGGGGCTTGGCCGACATCGTCACATTACACAACACGGCGGTTTCGCCGTAATACACCATGACCGACGCCGAGGAAAGCTGCGCCAGTTTGCCGGTTTCCAGCCGAAGCGGCCGGCCGGCTAACGTGGTTTCAAAAACCTTGTAGTTTTCAAACATTTGAACAACCCTTTCTTACAATAAAATTCTATACAGGGCGTTCGCTGTGCGCCGCTCCGAAACAGCAGCCGGTTTAGCAATAAACACACGGTTGGCAACCCATGGCCGCAAACCGTCTGTTCACTGCTAAAACCCGACCGAAAACAATCGGAGTCCACCGTCAAACGCCGCTGATATGCAATTTTTGAACACGGCCGGGCTATACGGCAGCGGCGGCAACCCGCCGCACGCCCGCCATAAAAATGACAACCGGCCCCCCACCCACATCCGGTAAAAAAACGACCAAAAGCAGGAGAGGAAAACCCCCGCCTGCTTTCGTTGGAATATTACTTCCGAATGCCAAGTTTTGCGATGATCGAACGATACCGCTCGATATCAACCTTTTGCAGATACGCCAGCAGATTACGCCGGTGGCCGACCATCTTCAACAAGCCGCGCCGGGAATGATGGTCCTTCTTGTGAACCTTCAGATGCTCGGTCAGCTCGTTGATCCGGAAAGTCAGAACCGCGATCTGCACCTCAGGCGAACCGGTGTCGCCTTCATGCGTCGCATATTCTTTGATAATCTGATTTTTCTGTTCTTTGGTCATGTTTTTTCCGCCTTTCTGTAATGATAATATCATCCGCCGTTACTCCGAGCAGCGGGTCACGGAAACTCCCACAGGGCAGCCGCCCGCAGCACAGAATAAGGTACTATGATAGTTTACCACAAACTTTATGAATTGTAAAGAATAATTTATAATAAATCAAACCGCCATGGCAAAAGCACAATACATCGTGGACGGTCGATAAAAAGAGTAGATGAAAGGATGGTATGCAGCAACGACCATGAAGGCGCCACACCTTCAAGATATAACTATAAGTGAAATACAATAATTCTCAAATATCGCCATCTTTTATGCCGGTTATCAATGATTGCTTATCACAACAAAAGAGCGCCGTAAACCAATCGCAACATTAATCTGCTGTTAAACCTAATAATCTTTTTGTATTTTCCGGCGTATATCTATGCCTTAAGTCTTCGGGAATATTGGCTAAAAGCTGATTGATTTCTGCATAGGACAACTTATAATGATTCCGTAATACGATTGCGTATTTATAAGCAGTTTTATGGAGTGCGGGTAATAATCTTGTAACAGAATATCCCCAAATATTAGGCGCAAGAAAACTTTCAATCTCCTCGCACACATTTAAAACTGCATTATAATCATATCTGTTTTTATTTTGTCCATTTAAATACGGAACAATTAACTCCGTCTGTAAATTTCCTGCCCCCTGACCCATTCCCAAAGTGCAAGAATCAACGATTATATTTCGATCAGTATCGTAATTTATAAACGCTAACGCATTTGCATAAGCAAGGTTCATGTTATTATGAGCATGAAACCCGATGCGTATTGTATCTTTCAGACCTGAATCAAATTTTTTCATAAACCGAAAAATATCATCTGCCTGCATATAGCCGTAACTATCTACAAAATACAGCGCATATGCATCCATTTCGTTTGTTTTTCGAATGATATAATCTAATTCCTCATCTGTATAACGCATAGTCAGCATCGGTTGCACAAACACCTTATAGCCCTTTTTACTTAGCGCTGCACAAAAGTCCATGGATTTTTGTAATTCCGAATAACGAATAATCACGCGCACCCCATCAACCATATCAGGGGAACGCTGCGGAATATCTTCAATTGGCGTATCCGGCCCACGATATAACCCAACAAACATTTGATTCGCAGATCTGGAAGCAGAAAGTTTTAATGAAACACTTTCAACATCCTGATAAATCGCCCATTTTCTCTTATCATCAGAAGAAATTTCAATTGACCCAAGCTCTATAATGTCAATATTGGATTTCTCCAAATTCATAATAATTTTATCAATTTGTTGTGCGGAAAATCCACATTCTGATATTTGGTTAATATGTGCATCTTCTAATCCCAGACCACCATCTCTCAATGTGCAATCCAATATCTGGACTCTATTCGTCATATAGGCATCCTCCTAGAATGTATCCGTCTTTTATTTTACTTTGCTTACGATAGAAATAAGACGTCTGCTGAATTTCATAATCATATCCTTATTGACATAAACAAACAGGCAACAGGCAACTAATAAGTTGACTAAAGAAATGATTAAATTTGTACTGATCAAGTTAAAAATAACAAAATATGCAAATATCGCCATATAGATATATACTTTTTTGTCAATGGCAATTTTAATATCCTTTCTGAGCAAAATTACACGAGAAATGACTAAAAAAACATTCGAGAGCAATGTTGAAATGGCTGCTGCATAAAGACCTATAAATTTTACTAAGGCTAAATGCACTACCAAATTTACAACAGCTGCCAGGGATGTAGTTGCGCCATTCGCCTTTGGGCGCTTCATGCTGATCTGTATGCCGCCAAAAAATTGCGCGATCCCTCCAAATAAGGCAGATGTAATTAAAATCGGCGTATAAAACTGTGCGCTTGAATACTTAATATCAAATACGCCTCCAAAGAATATAAAATTGCAACACAAAACACCCGCACATATAGCAATTAAGGTTGAGGTCATTTGATTAAAAACTTTGCTGTAATAAACATTTTTGGTATCTAAATTGACTATATCAGACGCTGTCTCTTGCCACGAAATATTGAAAACGCTAAACATGGAAGTGCAAAAATTCGGTATTTTATGAGCTATCGCAAAAATACCATTGGCTGCATCGCCCAAAAAGAAATTTATGACCCAACGATCTGAAATATTGATAATCCACCAGGATATATTGTTAGGAATCAAAGAATACGAATAATGAAGAAGCTTTTTTACAGTTGAAAAATTTACTGCTTTGAACGATATATATTTTGCAAAGTTGGTATAAATCATTACCAGTAAATCACCAACAAAGAACCCCACTGCATAGCCCAACAGCATCCCCTGTAACCCAAGATGGAACAGCTTAATGAATATGGTTACAAAAATTGCAATAAAAACAGTGGAAATCGCTGTACAAAATGAGTAAATATTTAATTTTCTAATAGCTCTCATATAGCCCTGCAAGTAGTTGTTAAATATCTCAGCAACCGCCATCAACATAAATGGCAATGCCAGCTCCCATTTTCCAAAATACCCGATTCCCATAATCGCAAGTGCACAAATAACAAGGTTTGTTACTACGACAGCCAGGCCATTCGTAATATAGTTCCCTTTTGCCTGAATTCCTTCTTCATCTATTCCAAATCGAAACACCGCGTCACTACAAGCAAGTGTTACGATCGGAATCAGCAATGTGACATAGGTGACAAACAGGTCGAATCTTCCAAATTCTTCAACAGAAATCCATCTACTGAAGAATGGCACCATAATAAATTGCAAACCTTTGTTTAAAAACGTGCCTACTGCCAACATCACAGTATTTTTAGCCAAGTTATCTGTTTTCATTCACATGCCTCTTAAACTCTAATTTATACGTTCAATACATTTAATCAGATACGATGATCCCCTGTAACCAAGCAAACGTTCATAATCATTTTCTTCCCGAAAGAATTGGAAACCAACGATTTATGATATATGACAAGACCGTACAAAACACAATCACTAAAAGCAAAGTAAGCAATGATATAGAGACTCGTCCGATAATCGTAGCCGTAATCGTTTCTACGGTAAACAGTCTGCCATATATCCACATTATCCCTTGAATTGCCACATGATTTGTCACCATATATAGCATTCCATTTTTGCCTATGTATTCTAAAATTCTGTTTTGATTTATAAGTTGGCACAATAATATAATTCCCAATGTTCCTATCAAAGCGCCCATTACAAACAAAATATAATTCCCATAATCAGCAGCAGCCATAACCACTCTGCCGAGTGGCGAATCAACAACATTGGGATAATTCAGCCTTGATATTACAAACACAACTATGAACAATAAAAATGCTGAAATGGTTCTAATCCATTTTGCTTTACTACTCTTAAAGGAAGCGATTTTTTCCAATATGCCCTTTGCAAGATAACCAAGACACATCAACCCAGCTCCAGTAAACGCAATATCACCGCCAAACGGATAACCTGTACGAGCCAGAATTGTAACACTTGCAAGCAGATTAAGCGCCCACGAAAGCGCAAAACAACAAACTGCAGCTATCAATATTCTACCCTTTGATTTACACTTTTTTATGACGAAAAAAGTAATAATAGCTGATACAAACATTACGGGCAAAAACCAAAGTCCCGCATATCCAAACAACTTGTTATTGCCCCAGAAAATCCTTAGTACATTGTTTGCATTGATCTCATTACAATATATAAAAGACCACAGTATATACGGTATTATTAACTTCGTAATCTCTTTTTTCAGAAAGTCAACAAAATGATATTCCCTATAATCTTTATTGGCATATAGTATCCCGCTCAATATAAAAAACAAGGGCATGTGAAAGGACGCTCCAAATTGTTTCCATACAGGAGAGGTCAGTTCTTCCATATGTCCTAAACACACAAAGAGGATTCCTATTCCTTTTGCAATATCAATCCAATGGATTCTGGAACTTTGACTATTCATTCATAAAACTCCTATAAAGTGCCTGCTGTTTAACAAACAATATGCGCAATTTTTTTATCCTCAAACAGCTCATTTAATTCATTTACTGTTTTGGTAGATAAATAAATACCATCTATCAACATTTTTTCTCTACTGATTCTATTTAAATCACCTGGGACGAAAATGGTATTGCCCTCTGCTGCCTTTGATGTCCGAACCCTGTGAAGATACTGATCCATCTGCGTATAAAAATGCTCTCCAAACACAACAACAGGGTCAATTGACAAAAAAGTATGGCCCACATTCATACAGATATCGTCCGATGAATAGAACCTTCCAACCTGATCTAAATAGCTGGCGTGTGCAAGTAAACCAGAAATTATATCAATCGCCATGCTCAGTCCATATCCCTTAGGCCCAGCCATGGGTAAAACCAAACCGGCGACGGCCACTTTAGGATCATCAGTAGGATGACCATTTGCATCAGTAGCCCAACCAAACGGGATCTTTTCACCTCTGTGCATTGCCTGATTAATTTTCGATTTTGCAACAGCACTTGTCGCCATATCAAAAAGGAACGGGGCTTCTACATTTGCTGGAACCCCAATCGCCACCGGATTGGTCCCAAACAGCTTTTCTGTTCCGCCCAGCGGCGCCATTTGAGCAGGCGCGTTGCAACACACAACCCCAATCTTGCCATGCTCCACTGCATATTTAATATAACAATACGCTGCACTAAATGTATTTGCATGATGGCAAAAAACCATATGAATTCCTGATTCAGAAGATTTTTCAACCGCCAATTGCATACACTTCCAAGCAGAAAGCATACCGATCATATTATTGGCGTTACATACAGAAAACGCGGCCGTGCTTTTTTCGATCGTAAGTTCTCCGGCAATATTGTATCCAGCGCGCATTTTACGAATATGCGCCGGAATCATCGCAACGCCGTGTGTGCTGATTCCCGCCAGTTCTGCATCAATCAAGCAATCCACAACTATTTCTGCATCCTGCTCCGTCAGGCCATATGCCTTAAATAAGTCTATTGATGATTTTCTTAACTGCGCAACCGAAATATGCATTTCAGTCATTCCCCATCTCACATCAATTATTCTAGCCCGATCTATTTCAAAAACGCGTTGATTTCCATATCCATACACGCACGAATATCCCCACCGGAAATCCAGCACTTACTCCATTCAACAACCATCTCAATGGCAGTATCAAGATTCCAGCGGGGCTTCCAACCAAATGTAGCTTTGAACAATCAAGCTTAAGGAAGTTTGCCTCATGAGGGCCTCCATCATAGCGATTAATCCACTTTAAGCCCTCCCCCCATTTACTGACAAACAAATCAACAAGCGCTCCGGTTTGGAAGCAATCCACATCATCGGGGCCAACGTTGTAGTAGCCTGCATATTTTCTGTCTTTATACTGCATAGCTGCGATCATAAGATATGCATACAGCGGCTCCAAAACGTGCTGGTATGGACGAGTAGAGAATGGATTCCTGACAACGATTTCTTCGTGCTTGATCGCTGCACGGATACAGTCAGGAATAATACGATCATGAGCAAAGTCGCCGCCGCCGATAACATTACCTGCACGGGCTGTGGAAATAGCAACACGGCCGTCTGCAAAAAAACTGTTATTATATGCGTGCGTAACCAGTTCAGAGCAGGACTTGGAATTAGAGTAAGGGTCATATCCGTCCAATTCTTCGTTCTCTCTATACCCCCAGATCCATTCCTTATTCAGATACACTTTATCGGTAGTAACGTTCAGAAATGACTTTACACAGCTACTGTTCCGGACACATTCCAAAATATTTACCGTGCCCATTACATTCGTCTCGTAAGTATAAGCCGGATCTTTATAGCTGTCACGGACGATCGGCTGTGCCGCAAGATGTAAGACAATCTCCGGCTGTGCCGCGTCAAAAGCCGCCTTGAGCGTTGAATAATCTCGAATATCTCCAATCACAGAATGTATATCCGCTTCAATGCCAGCAATCTCAAAAAGAGAAGGGCTTGTTGGAGGATTTAAAGCATAACCTGTGACTTCTGCTCCTGCATTGGCAAGCATTTTACAAAGCCAGGCCCCTTTAAATCCGGTATGACCAGTAACAAATACTTTTTTTCCTTGATAAAACGATAAATCAAATTCGCTCATAACCCTTAATTCTCCCATTTCTTCCATGGAGCCTTACCAGCAGCAAGTAATTTCTCAAGCATGTCCATCTCACGCTTTGTATCCATACACTGCCAAAATCCCCGGTGCATATACGACATCAGCTGATTATCAGCCGCCAGCCTTTCCAATGGCTCTCTCTCAAAAATAGTTTGATCGCCGTCAATGTAATCGAAAATTGCGGGGCTGAGAACCATATACCCTGCATTGATCGGCGCACCGTCATTCTGGCTTTTCTCCCGGAAAGATTTGACCGCATTATCTCCACCAATATCAAGTACACCTTTTTGCTGCTCCAGCATTACAGCGGTTAAAGTTGCAATTTTTCCATGTGATTTATGAAACTTTACAAGCTCTGAAATATTTACATCACAAACGCCATCGCCATAAGTCATCATAAATTCTTCATTACCTATATATGGCTGAATCCTCTTGATGCGCCCTCCAGTCATGGTATTAAGACCTGTATCAACTACAGTTACTTTCCAAGGCTCGCAATGCTGATTATGAATAATCGTGTCATTTTTTCCAGATGTAAAATCGAATGTGACATCGCTATTATGGAGGAAATAATCAGAAAACCACTCCTTAATGACCTGCTGTTTATATCCGGCACAAATAATAAATTCATTAAATCCATAATAGAAATACTCTTTCATAATATGCCAAAG
>CALWVC010000041.1 GCA_944384865.1 uncultured Clostridia bacterium | reverse complement strand
CAGCTACCCTGATTCAGTCGGTTGTTGATACTGTTTTATGAGTAGCTACCTTAGGAAGCATAGTTATGTCAGAAAAACAGGATGAAACACAGCTTAAAAACATGAAAGACGCGCATTAACATTGAATATAAACAACTTGCAGTGGTCAGGGAGTGAAGCGGGAAATATCAAGTTTGTAAATCTTCGATTGAAGCTGGCGGGAGAAACACTCTGACATGAACCGAAGACGATATGCGTCGTTGAAACAAGAATACCGGCAAAGCATCAAGTATTATCAGTAAGAACATAATCGGTTAAAAAATGAACAACAAGTTCATGTGGGATTTGTTCTCGCTTACCGAAAGGAAGCCAAGCATAAACTATATGGTGCTCTACCGACGCAAAAACGTATTCACTCCATGAAATAGGTAGGTCTTTCGAAGTATCGGAAATCAGATATTACGCGTTATGCCAAATACAGGTTTGCTGTCGGCGATCAGAAGAAAGTGATATCGTAATTACGAAGAACATCTTTACGGGTATGCCAATCCTTTGAACAGAAATTTTAATGCTGCAAACCCAAATCAAAAATGGGTTACAGACATTTGCTATATGAAAACAGAACATATTGTAGTTGTTCATGATCGGGGACTTATGTGACAGTAGCGTCATTGCCTGCAGCACCAGAACGGGACAAACGATCAATCTTGTTTTAAGTACCATCCGGGCTGCCAAGAAAAAGAGAAGGTCACCGCAGAGTTGTAGCTCCACAGCGACCAGGGTTTTCAATACGCTTGACATGGGTATTTTAAGTTCACTTAATCAGTATTATGCCATCAATGTCAAGGTGCGAAAATCCTCATCAAATAGAGTAAATGATATTCGCACTGGAAAAATAAGTTTTTCAGTTCTTTGGTATTGGGTCTGTATAATCTCACTGTGCCGACAAACACTAAAATGGCAAACGATTTTATTAAATTTAGGAGATCATCTGAAGAAGGACCGTCCTTTTTCAATGAGCATTTTGTGCAAATCTGCGCTGAAAGCCGGCGTGTGTATCGGGCAGACAAAATGGTCGGATCTCATGCGAAAGGATGACTGTTATAGAATGAAAGCGACTGGAATTGTAAGAAGAATAGACGACCTGGGCCGTGTTGTGATCCCGAAAGAAATCCGCAGGACGATGCGTATACGCGAGGGAGATCCTCTGGAGATCTATACCGATCATGAGGGGGGTGTGATCTTTAAAAAATATTCACAGATCGGTGAACTGTCGACCATCGCGTCTCAGCTATGCGAGTCGGTATCGGCACAGTGTGGGATGCCGGTGATCATCTGTGATCGGGATCATTGTATTGCGTCGGCGGGAATCTCCAAGCGGGAAGTAGGTGAACGGCGGATCACCTCGCATGCCGAAGAACTGATGGAAAAACGGGCAAATTATTATGCAAAGTCTGGTGTGGATCGTATGCTGCCTCTGGAGGGAGTAGGACGTACCGCGCAGATTTTTATGCCGGTGGTTTCCGCCGGGGATATTACCGGTGCGGTGGCATTGCTGGAGCCGGAACAGCCTAAGGAGTATACCGAAGCCGATCAGAAATTATGCGCCGCCGCCGCCGCGTTTTTGGGCAAACAAATGGAAGAGTAGTTTGAATCGTTTTTATCAATCTGTTGAAAAGACAAAACCTATCGAATAAACGCTGTAAACCATATTCGCCAATCAGAACTTTTGCGCTTGATCTGATTTTTGGAGATGATTTACCGCCTTTGTTTGATGGGTTTTATGATTGCGGTGCGCTTTGGGTCAATCTTCTGAGTAGACGTTTGCAGCGCTTGCCGGTTTTCTACAGTATATTGCGAAACGGCCGGGTTGTCATCCATGAAAAGGAATGTAATCGAAAATTCCATCCATCACAAAAAATTGTGGTTTGTTGCGCAGAATATCGCTGTCGGCGGCAAGAACCTGTTCTGGACGGATCTGCTCGGTGGAGGTTTGGGCGTCTTTGTTCATCAGCAGTCCACCGTCTGGCAGCAAGCGGAGCAGACGGTGTAGCACATACCGGCCGTCGTCTCTTTGAAACAGCAGGATACTGCCGCAGCGGTATGGCCGGGCGTTGGGCGGGATCAAATTACCGCGCTTTTTGATGCCGCAGCGTTGGATGCGTGCTGTTTTCGGTGATAGCCAGCGTAAAGCTTCCGCCGGCAAACACATTAGTCATTCTGTCAGCTATTTCAGGCGCATTCAGGCAAAGCAGATTCATCGCAATTGCTCCAAAACGACCCGGCGCAGCAGCCGGACTGCCTGTTGATCAGGCCGGCAGGCCAGATGATAAACCGAGATATTTTTCAACAGGCAGTCAAAAGGTTCCATCACGCCCATCAGACAACGCTCGTTTCGATGTGGCATGAACAGATTCTGCGCCATAACCGGCAGCGCCTGCGCGAATAAGAGGCAATCAGGATCCATTCAAAGACGGCGGCACATCCGGCTGCGGTATAATACAGCCCGGCGTGATGACAGCTTTTATCCAGCTGCATGTAGCAGGTGGGATCTTGCTGTGGCCAGATCAGCTGCGCAGAGGGGCTGCCGTTATAGAAGCAGATTCCGTTAAAAATATTCACAAAAGCAGAAGCGCCGGGTAGGATGGCAATGTCCTGAACAGGCGCTTCTGCCGACGAGTTGGATATGAAGTTGAGTAGATTCGCAGGAAGAAGGGAAACATCCACGGCACGCCCTGACTGCTGCTAAAGGGCAAATGGAAGCCGCATAATGATACAATAGTCATCCTTGCATAAAACAGTTGGCGGCGTTCATCTACATATCGGGGAGACCGGGCTCTATATACGATCTGGAGAAATACCCATATATAGCTTGATTAGTATATTATGAACAGATCGGAAAGTCAGTGCGTGCGCATATTATACTGTGTCGGGTCTTGTCTGATCTAATTGCACACTACAGATTGTCAGAAAAACAAACATTGTATTATAATCGGCGTTGTGTTATAATTTTAAAAATCAGTTGTTTATGTCATTCAAATGTTTAAACGGGTTCACATATGATTCGGTGGCGCGCAGATATTGGCAAAATCCGGATAATGGCGTGCATCGCAAAAAAAGCGGGTGCGGGGAACGATCACCACGCCGCATTTTTTCTGTGGCAACAGCTGCAGACCCTGCGTATGCAGAGCGCATCCATTTGGCGTTTGCAGAGCTGTCGGCGTTGCCTTATTTCACTGTTTTTGATATGATTGACGGCGATATTTCAGATAAGGTGAAGATTATTGCCGACGCCCCGCTTTTTTATGTAGATAAAGTCTTGAATGTTCAAGATGGCTTTGATAAAAACCACCTTTCGGTAGAATCTGATCTGGATACGATCCAATCCGGTATTTATAAAGTTACATATACGGCGGTGAACGATGCCGGGTTTCAGACAGAATGTGGATTGTTTGTTGTGGGAAGATAGGGGGCGCTGTATGGAACGACAGGATTATAGCGACAGGACCGTTGTCTGCAGTGAAATCAACCCTTATTGCATCCTTACAGATGTGTTGAAGAATATCTGGGTGATCGGCTGCTGATCATTGCAGCGGTGCGGGGCTCAAATAGATCTTGCAAGGCGATTTATCAGCCGCAGTATACAAGTCGGGCCGCATTGGCAGTCAGCGCTTGAGGCAGCACGGATTCGGCATTTTCCAAATTACAGACCGCAACGGAAATGGCCGACGCGTTTCGTGAGATTTGAGCAGCGATGTTTTGAAACAACAAGCCGCGGAGGAGATAAAAAACGTCTGCGTTTAACGTCAGCCCGCCTGTGGGCAAACTTGAAAATACCAATCTGCCGACCTTATCAAGTACGGCGCGTACGCCGAGGGACTCCTATTATGCGATTCGTGCTGTATTATAAAGCTTATCCAGGTATATTTGAAAATATTTTTCCAACGCATTTTTGGATATTTTGAAAGAACCGGAATTTGCGATGGGAGCTTGGAATGCACTGAGCGGACGGATGCCGGCAAAACAGGCGGAGCTCGCCGCAGGCCTGGCCGGCAGATGAAGTGTTGGGATTAAAGCGAGAGGCAGGCACCGTGTAACGATGGTCACGTCGTATGAGATCGCGGAGACGCCGGAGAATTTTTAAAACGTGGCAGATATTTTTGCAGCGGTTTAATGCACGGAAGCGTGCGCATCATCTTGAGGGAGGGTCATTTGTGCTGGATCAGCAATCGGTTTATTTTTTACAGCTGCTTTCCCAGGAGCTTCATAATACGCCGGTAGCCTTTGTGCCCGACGGGACGCCCGATTGGAAAAGGATCTATCAGTTAAGCAGGATCCATTATGTTTCGGCGTTGCTCTATCAGACGCTGAGCGATCTGAAACTGACCGAAGCGCTTGAGCCCGCGCTGGAAAAGTTCTGGGCAGCGAGCACTGTTTCTATATTATACCAGCAGGTCAGGAATACAGCGTCTCTGACGGAGATCTACGATAGATTTTTACAGGCGGGTATTCGTCCGCTGGTGGTCAAGGGGCTTGTGTGCAGAAGTCTGTATAAACATCCGGATCTGCGGGTGTCCAGTGATGAAGATCTGCTGGTGCCGCGGCAGGATTTTTATAAGGCGGATGCTGTTTTACAACAGGCGGGTTATGTTCCCTGTCAGCCGCCGGAGGAGCATCTGTTAGACGATTTGCAGGAGATTACCTACAAAAATCCTGCCACGCCGCTGGTTTTGGAGATGCATATAAACCTGTTTGGGAAAAGAAACAACTGGCGTGTCGACGGAAATACGTTATTTGAACATTGTTTTCAGACGTCGCAGGCCCATGAAATAGACGGCCGTCAGATTTTTTCATTGTCGCATACCGACCACGCGCTGTTTTTATTGCTGCATTTGTATAAACATTTAATGGTTTGCGGCGCGGGGATTCGGCAGATTCTGGATTTTGCGTTGTATGCGCGCAGATATGGTGATAAGATAGACTGGGCATATCTGATCCAGTGCGCGAAACATCTTCACGCCTATAAAGTTTTGCAGGCAATCGTAAATATCATTCACAACTATTTCCATGTGGAGCCGAAGAAACTACATGTTCCGCCGTCTGTGGTAGATCCGGCGCTGGATCCGGATCCTTTGCTAGAGGATATGCTGACCGGCGGCGTATACGGACACGCTACCCGGGAGCGGCTGCATGCATCTACGTTGCTTTCTGCAAATTTTGATTCAAGGACAGGTAAGCTGGGCATGTTGTTTCCCGGCCGGAGAAGACTGGTAGAAGGCTATCCATATGTCAGCAAACATCCGTATTTATTGCCGGTTGCGTGGATGCATCGAGCCGTTCGGTTTTTGGGGAAGATGCACAGACGGGGCATGACAGATACGGCGGCAGGTTTTAAAACGGGGCATAAACGGCTCAAATTATTGAAAAAATATGATATTGACCAATTTTAGGGCGACATACCGCCGGATCAGATGGGAGCGGTTAATAATTGTTTAAAAGAAAAAGGGCGGTAGTAAACGCGGTTTTATGTCTGTTGTGTGTGCTGTGGGCCGGGATGATCTTTTTTCTGTCTGCGCAGAACGGCGAGCAGACGGCGGCTGTCAGTGCAGGTATTGCACAGAAAATTGCGGAAATAATTTATACCGAGCCGGTTGAGCAGCAGGTGCAGGCTGTGCATTTGGGCATTCGGAAACTGGCGCATATCGGACTGTTTTTTATATGGGGGTTGCTGCTCAGCGCGGCGGCGTTGTATATCGCACGGCGGCAAAGAAGTACAGCTGTTGGGATTGTTGCCGCTGTGTTGGTGGTTTATGCTTTTTTTGACGAGTGGCATAAAATCTTTGTCGATGGCAGGCATTTCAGTTTTTCAGAGGCGGTTTTAAACGCTGTAAGCGGTTTGGCCGCCATCGTACTGACTGTTTTTTTGACGGATAGAATCGTAAAAAAACGGAAAAAAGATTCCCGACGAGGCAGTAAAGATCGTCGGGATGTATCATGTATATGAATTTATCTGCGTGCTGCGTCGTTGATAAATTTGCACTTGACATGTACTAAATATAGTATTATTATGTATATAATGTCAAGTATTGTACTATGGATACTATTGTTTTATATATAAATTTTTTATAAACTGAAAAATTGCATATAGGAAAATTGTATCGGATACATTGGCGTTCGGGCGTACACGCGGCCTGCATTCAACAGCGGTTAATATATAAGGAGGAACACCAATGGACGGAATAACCGGTATTATTATTGCTGCCGTTGTTGCAGGTTTGGTCTGCTTTGTGGTCGCGTTTGTTCTGGGATCTGCTTATCGGAAACACAAGGCGGAAGCGAAGATTGGTTCTGCAGAGGAAGAAGCAAAACGTATTTTAAGCGAAGCGATCAAAGCGGCGGAAGCGAAAAAAAGAGAAACTGTTTTAGAAGCCAAAGATGAAATTCATCAACAGCGCACAGAAGCGGACAGGGAAATTAAAGAGCGCCGCGCAGAGGTGCAGCGGCAGGAACGCCGTATTATGCAGCGTGAGGAAACGCTGGATAAAAAGCTGGAAAATTTCGAGAAAAAAGAAGAAAAGCTCAATCAGCGTATGAAAGACGCTGAAACCAAGTTGGAGGAAATCGAAGAACTGAAAACCGCGCAGCGGGATATGCTGAAAAAGATTTCCGGGTTTACTGCCGAACAGGCGAAGGAGGAACTGTTCCGCGAGGTGGAGCAGGATCTGAGCCATGACAAAGCTGTGCTTATTATGAATTATGAGCAACAGATCAAAGAAGAAGCCGATCAACGGGCCAAAGAGATTATTTCTTCTGCGATTCAGCGCTGTGCGGCGGATCATTCCAGTGAAACGACGATTTCAGTGGTCGCTTTGCCCAATGACGAAATGAAAGGCCGGATCATCGGCCGCGAAGGCCGTAATATCACCGCGTTGGAAACGCTGACCGGCGTGGATCTGATCATTGACGATACGCCGGAGGCGATCACACTGTCGAGCTTTGATCCGATCCGGCGGGAGATCGCCCGCATTACGCTGGAAAAGCTGATTGCCGACGGGCGGATTCATCCGTCGCGGATCGAGGAGATGTATGAAAAGGCAAAGCGCGAGGTGGATGCGGTCATTAAATCCGAGGGCGAGCGGGCAGTGCTGGAAGTCGGCGTGCGCGGGCTGAACTTTGAATTGGTGAAGCTGCTGGGCCGGCTGCATTACCGCACCAGTTACGGGCAGAATGTGCTGAATCATTCGCTGGAGGTGGCGCACCTGGCCGGTTTGATGGCGGCGGAGCTTGGTGAAAATATCCAGCTTGCCAAACGCGCCGGTTTGCTGCACGATATCGGCAAGGCGCTGGATCATGAGATGGAAGGCAGCCATATTCAGCTGGGGGTGGAGGTTGCCAGGAAATATAAAGAAAGCGATGCGGTTGTGCATGCGATTCATGCGCATCACGGAGATGTAGAGGCAAAAACGGTCATCGCATGTCTGGTACAGGCGGCAGACGCTATTTCAGCGGCCCGACCCGGTGCACGCAGAGAAAATATTGAAAATTATATCAAACGGCTGGAAAAGCTGGAGTCGGTTGCGAACAGCTTTAAGGGTGTAGAGCGCTCTTATGCGATTCAGGCTGGCCGTGAGATCCGCATCATCGTTAAACCTGAGATGATCAGCGATGATCAGATGGTGCTGGTCGCGCGGGATATCGCCAAGCAGATTGAAAGTGAAATGGAATATCCCGGGCAGATCAAGGTGCATATGATCCGGGAAAGCCGCGCTATTGAATACGCGAAATAACATGAATATACGCCCGCCGTCCGGCTTTTATATTGGTAAAAGCGCGCGGCGGACGTTTGCTGTCTGTGCATGTTCAATAAAAACCGGCGTGTTGGTCGGAGTCTGTGCTATGGAGTTTGCGATCTCTGCATTAAGCGAAAATACAGGTTTTATACAGAATGTATGAGGGTAAACAGAATGCATGTTTTTATTGCCAATGATCACGGTGGATATCGGTTGAAAAAGCTGTTTGTTCAAAAATTGCGGCAGGACGGACATACTGTCACAGACTGCGGCTGTGACAGCGAGAAGATTGTGCGTTATCCTTATTATGCGGCACAGGTGGCGTCGGCAGTTTCAGAGGGCTGGGCTGACCGCGGAATTTTAATTTGTTCTACCGGTATCGGCATGTCTGTTGCGGCGAACAAATTTCCCGGCGTGCGTGCGGCGTTGGTTTGTGACAGTTACACTGCCCGGCGCACCAGAGAACATAATGATTCCAATATTCTGTGTATCGGCGGGCAGACAACCGGTGACGCGTTGGCGCTAGATATTCTGGATGTCTGGATGCATACGGTGTTTCTGGGCGGGAGGCATGTCATTTCGCTGGATCTGATCCAGGAGCTGGAGCGGCAAAACCTGACCGGCGATTGCTGGAACCCCGGCGACCGGGAGCGCCGGCAGCCTGAAACTTAAAGATATCGGCGGTCTAGTGACTGAATATCAAAAGGGGATGTTTACATGCAGTCGATTTTGAACAGGGCGCAGCCTGTGCAGCTGGTGCTGGATACCGATATGCTCACCGATTGCGACGATCTGGCGGCGCTGGGAATGCTGCATACGTTGGAAAGTATGGGAGAGGCGCGGTTGCTGGCGGTGACTGTTTCTTCAAGGGAACCGCGGTCAGCGCCGGTGGTAGACGCTGTGAACACCTATTACGGCCGGCCGGATATACCGGTGGGCGCGCCAAAAAATGGGCGCGGTGCTTACCGCCCGGATTCCTGCTTTTTAGAACCGGTGGCAGCAGAATTTCCACATCGTCTGCGTTCAAATGAAGACGCGCCGGATGCGGTGACGCTGCTGCGGCGGGTGTTGTGGGAGCATACCTGCGTGGTGTTGTTGACGATCGGTTATCTGACTAATGTCGCGGGGCTTCTGCAAAGCGGACCGGATGATGTGTGTCCGTTATCCGGAATGGAGCTGGTTGAGCGCAGTGTGACCGAATGGGTTTGCATGGGCGGAAATTTCCCGGTGGACGATGCGTCGGATAATGTGAATTTTACCAGAGATCCGGAGCCTGCAATATATGCTTTGCAGCATTATCCGGGGCGGATGACGTTTGTTGGCAGGGAGATTGGTCATCAGATTTTTGCAGGCAATGGCCTGAAGCAAACACCGCGGGAAAATCCGGTTCGAAGAGGTTATGAACTGCATCGCGGGCGGTATGGCGACGATTGGAACCATCATACTGCCGATCCCAGTACGGTTTTATATGCGGTGCGGGGCTGTCGGGACTATTTTACGGTGCAGCCCGGCCGGATGTTGCTGGAGGCAGATTGTTCGTTTCGCTGGGATGCCGGTCAGTCGTCTAATCAGAGCTATCTTGTGCAGCGTATCGATCGCGGGCAGATGGGCGCGCTGCTGGAACGGCTGATCTGTGCGCCGCCGGGGAAGCCGGCGGGTGAAGTAAGCGGAGGAAGATAAAATAAAATGGCAGAATATAAAACCAATGTGATGCGGATACTGGATAAAGCGGGGACAGCTTATACGCCGCATCAATATCCGCACCGCGACGGGGATCCTATCGATGGAGGTGCGGTTGCGGCATATCTGCAGAAAGCGCCGCAAACGGTGTTTAAAACGCTGGTAACCAGAGGACACAGCGGCGCATATCTGGTGTTTGTGATTCCGGTGTGCGCGGAACTGGATCTGAAAAAGGCCGCGCGGGCCGCAGGAGAAAAATCGGTAGAAATGATCCATGTGGCGGAAATCAATAAAATAACCGGCTATATCCGGGGTGGCTGTTCGCCGGT
>CALWVC010000040.1 GCA_944384865.1 uncultured Clostridia bacterium | reverse complement strand
GTCACAGTTTCATTCATACGGGCTGCGGATTCAGGCGGTCAACGGCGCAAACAGCTATTATTATGACGACATCCGGTTTGTAGACGCCAACGGCAACACCACGATGCTTGTTGAGGATTTCCAGAGCTATCAGGCCGGCGATCCTGTCATAACAGGTTTTGGCCATTGGGAAGGCGAAGCGATCGGAATTCTTGAAGAGCCTGTTGCCTTTATATCGTAATTCAATGGTAGGCGAAAGATTGATCTGCGAATAATCAAATGAGGTTTTGTAAATTACAGGGGCGTCTCATCATTTGAGAAGTCTCTGTAATTTTTTATCATCTCCGGCACTGTCTTTGCATGTTTTACAAATAAATGCCGCGCGCATTTTTACAATCAAAAATGCGAAATTTTGCAATTGCCATGTTTATTTTCTCTGTGTATAATGAACCCATATGAAGCGGAGGGGATGAAATGGGACCGTATAAGCTTTGTGCGTTTGCGGATGAGGCTTCGCCACAGCTGTCGGATCAGATTCGCGCGTTGTGCGAAAATGATCTGGAGGGATTGGAGATCCGAACTATCAGCGATAAAAATATTGTCGACATGCGTGTGGAGGAACTTCGTGTGATTCACAGACAGCTACAGGATGCCGGATTGTATATCTGGTCGATTGGGTCGCCCATTGGAAAAATAGATATTACGGCAGATTTTCCAACGCATCTGGATCAGTTTAAGCACATATTGGAACTCGCGGTATCGGTTCAGGCGTGTTGTATACGCTTGTTCAGTTTTTATCTGCCGAAGGGGCAGGCGCCGGCGCAGTATAAAGACATAGTATTCGAACGGCTGCAAACGTTTTGTGACGCTGCAAAGGGATATCCAGTAAAGCTCTGCCATGAGAACGAAAAAGGGATTTTTGGTGATACGGCGGATCGTTGTTTGCAGATCCATCAGGCGTTGCCGGCGCTGAGATTAGTATTTGATCCGGCAAATTTTGTACAGTGCGGACAGGATACAATTCAGGCATATACGATGCTGGCGCCGTTTGTGGAATATATGCATATTAAAGATGCCCTATCGGACGGGACGGTAGTCCCAGCAGGACAGGGAGCAGGTAATATTCCATATCTATTAGATCATTATAAGCAGGGCGTTTTGACATTGGAGCCGCATTTGAATCATTTTACCGGCCTGCAACAATTGGAGCGGCCGGATTTGCACAGTAAACTAAAAAATTGTTATGCCTCCTCCAGAGAAGCGTTTGACGCAGCGGTGGCTGCTTTAAAACTTTTAATTGGGAGATGAGTGTTATGCGGCTGGCAGCACAGCTTTATACCTTGCGGAATTATACGAAAACATTAGACGGATTTGCTGAAACATTGAAAAAGGTGGCCCAAATCGGTTATAAGATCGTACAGGTATCCGGTACCTGCGATTACGAGGCGGACTGGTTGCGGGAACAATTGCAAAACAATGGGCTGTCTTGCTGTTTGACCCATATCAACCCCAAAAAGCTTCAGAAACAGACCGCTCAGGTGATCAGGGAGCATGAGATGTTTGACTGTAGATATATCGGTATCGGCAGTTTGCCGGATCTTTGGAGCAGAGAAACCGATGCGGCTATGGAGGATTTTATCCGCGATTATAAGCCGGTGGCGCAACGGATTGCGCAAAACGGCCATTATTTATCATATCACAATCATGACCTCGAATTTGAAAAGGCGGCGGACGGCAGAATTTATCTGGAACATCTCGAGCAGGCGTTTAGACCGGCGGAAATGGGATTTACGATCGATACCTATTGGGTACAGTCCGGCGGGGGAGATGCAGCTTATTGGATTCAAAGATTGTCTGGACGTGTACCTTGCGTTCATCTGAAAGATATGGTGTTTTCTCGCAGAGATGGTCGGCTGATGACTCCGGTGGGTAGCGGAAATATAAATTTTGAGTCGATTTTGCAGGCATGCGCAGATGCTGGTACGGAATATGCCATTGTAGAGCAGGATGATTGCTATGGCGAGGATCCGTTTCAGTGTTTAAAACAAAGTTATCAATATCTTACTGCGAAAGGATTGAAATAGTATGGGTAAAGTTCGGCTTGGAATTATTGGTATGGGAAATATGGGGTCAGGCCATGCAAAAAATATTATAGATGGGTTGTGTCCTGAACTTGAGATCACGGCGGTAGCAGACCTGAAAGAGACTCGCCGGCAGTGGTGTGCGAAACATTTACCGCCTTCGGTTCAGATTTTTTCATCAGCGGAGGAATTGCTGGACAGCGGGTCAATGGATGCGATTTTAATTGCTGTGCCGCATTATGACCATCCTAAATATGCGATAACCGGGTTTGCGCATCGGCTGCATGTCATGGTAGAGAAACCCGCCGGGGTATATACTCGGCAGGTGCGGGAAATGAACCGAATGGCAAAACAATATCCGGAACTGGTTTTTGGTATGATGTTTAACCAGCGAACAGATCATATTTATCGTAAAATGCGGGAGATTGTACAAAGCGGCGCGTTGGGGCAAATCCGTCGAACAAACTGGTTAATCACCAACTGGTATCGGCCGCAGGCTTATTATGATTCGGGAGCGTGGCGCGCAACCTGGAGCGGCGAGGGCGGCGGTGTGCTGCTCAACCAGTGTCCGCATCAGCTGGATTTATGGCAATGGATCTGCGGAATGCCGGTCAAGGTGTATGCGCATATGTTGTATGGCAAGTGGCATAATATTGAGGTTGAGGATGATGTAACCGCTTATGTGCGTTACGCCAACGGCGCGACAGGAACATTTATTACTTCTACGGGCGACCCATGTGGCACGAACCGGTTTGAAATCATACTTGATAAAGGCAAGCTGGTTGCGGAAGACGGAAAATTGTTGATGTGGGAAACGGATATCCCGGAACCGGAATTTTCTGAAACGAATACAAACCCCTTTGCTTCTCCCAAAGTACAGATACGGCAGGTACAGACAGATGGAAAATCCGGACAGCATGCGGAGGTTATGAATTGTTTTGCCGCCGCAATCTTGCGGCATGAGCCGCTGATTGCTGACGGCAGCGAGGGTATCAACGGGTTGACTATCTCCAATGCGATGCACTTATCTTCCTGGCTGAACCGGGAGATTGATTTACCGTTTGATGAAGATTTATATTATGAAGCGTTGATGAAACGGGTTAAGATATCCCGGCGTAAGGAGTGTGTGCGCGAAGCTACTTCAGAAATCGCCGCCGGCCATTCCAGTTTTCAAAAAACAGAACCACAGCCGGATAAAGACCGTTGGAAAGTCAATTGGTAAAAGTATTTTACAGAGCGCAGACAGATACTTTATAATAATCAACACAAAAGGGACGGAGTTTAACTTCCGTCCCTTTTGGATTTAATTAATTGTGACCTTTTCATAAATTTCGTTTTTTTCGACTGGGTGTTCGTTACAAAGCTGTTCAATATATTTATCATATTTTTCGTCATTGTACATTGATCGAACGGCATCTACCACATCTTCATAAGTTTTATAGCCGGCGGATTCACGACTGTAGCACTTTAAAACCCGAATATAATACATATCTTCAAATACTTCTGAGACTTCGTCGGGCTGCAATTGTTGTGATTGTTCATATAAGATCTGATCGCTTTTATAAACAGAGTTAGCATTTTCATCACTGAGCTGTAGGTCGGTGATTTCAACTTCCGGATAAGCAGCCGGAACTGCACTTGTTTCATTGTAACTTCTCAAAATAATATCACGAACAGCCGAAATCATCTGTGTGGCCTGATCTTTGGTGTAAGCATAAATGCCGGAGCCTGTATCAAATGCGATAGAATACACCTTGTAAGACGCAGTATCTACTTTTTTAAATTGCTGTTCTTTAATCTGTTCATAATAGTTTTTCAGAGTGACGTCGTCTGCATATAGAATGCCGCCTTCCTGCGAAAGACGATCTTTCAGGGCAATCACCATATTGGAAAAAGTATAGTCATAATAAGTGTCTATATCGTAAGATTGCGGGCCATAAATGGCTTCGCCGTTTTCAACCTTTTGCGCTCGATCGGCGTTTTCTTTTTCCATAGCGTCCAAAAAGTCTTGGTATGAATAGTTGGCGATAATGTTATGGTCATATGCAAGCTGTTGCTGTAATTTATAGGACGCTACTTTTGTCAGTGATAGTTGCCGCAGATATTGCGTAGGCGTTTGACCATCAAAATCAGTAGACCAAAATTCGCTGCTGTCGGTATCGGCGTTGTATGTGTCTTGAAAATATTGCAAAGTGTCAGAACGGTTGCGCTGCATTTCATTTTTCAGCTCGCCGAAAGAAATTTCCACACCGTTCACGGTAGCGACAGTGGTCGTGTCGTGGATTCGAAACAGCGTCAGATAGCAGATCACTCCGGCGGTGACGGCGACCAATAAAATGACAGCAATAACAATTAATAAAGTTTTACGAGTTTTTTGTTTTGTCATGTTGTTGAATCCTTTCCATATTTATTTGTTTTATTATAAGATAAATTGTTGAAAATTACAATAAAAATAATTTCAATTTTCAGGATTTCATCTCAATAGCAAAATCAGACTTTGGCGAATGGTGAAAATGTGTTTTGTATGCCCGATAAAAAGAGGAATAATCGTTAAAACCACAAGCACGGCTGACTCTGCCGATTTTTTCACCGGATTGAATTCGTTCCCGGGCGGACAGCAGTCGTTTGATCAGGATATAATCCCAGACGGAGGAACCGGTTGCAGCTTTGAAGATGCGGTTGAGTTGGGATTGGCTGATATAAAATCGCTGGCTGATCTGTTTAAGGGAAATCGGAGAAAACAGATTTTGATTGACATATTCGATTAATAGCGCTGATCGGTCGTCAATTTGTTCCGGCATCGGCGTGTTTTTTCGCAGATTAAAGGCCAAGCCGATTTCCTGTAACAGCGGCAGCAGATGCGATAACAGGTGCATTCGCTGGTCGCTGGCGGCTGCATCGGTATCAATGACCCGGATCAGGCAGCGCCGCCAGTAGTCTGAGGAAAAATCTGAAGGCTGAAAACGATTAAAACGGCCTAACGGCCGGCTGTAAAACGGATTTAAAAGAACACCATGTGGATCAAGCGATCGGAAAACAGCAGGAGAAAAGTGAATAGCGATTCCTTCATAAGGCTGATTAGACAATAATTGCAGTTTGTGTGCCTCACTGTTGCGCATAAGCAGCAAATCGGATGGATGCAGGTCATATAAATTGCCTTCTACAACATACTTCGCATCGCCGGAAACAAACATATAAATTTCCAGCTTATCGTGCGCGTGCATTTTGAATTCTTCCGGATTCGGACAATCATAGCGGGTATGATGACACATCAGATCTTCGTCCTGATATCTGAAAAAAATTTTCATATTCGGCATCATCCTCATCGCTTGTCTATTGTTTTTTGATAAATAAATCATAACACAAGATGCGCAATTTTACAATGCAATTTGATAATAAATGCAATTGTTTTGTATAAATGGATCTTATAAAATACAGTTGTATGGCTGGGAGAGGAGCAAAACTGGTGGACACATCTTATATGTTGCATACTGATACTGCCAGACGGCTTTATGCTTTGGTACAGAATTTGCCGATCATTGATTATCACTGTCATTTGTCTCCGGAACAAATTGATGCCGACTTGCCTTTTGACAACATTGGTGAAGTCTGGCTTGCAGGAGATCATTATAAATGGCGGTTGATGCGTGCCGCAGGTATACCGGAACGGTATATTACCGGCGACGCTGGATGGCATGATAAATTTATTGGTTATATCAGCGCGCTGGAGTTGGCGGCAGGAAATCCATTATATCACTGGTCGCAGATGGAGCTTGCGTTGTATTTTGATGTGCGTCTGCCGCTGGCCGCTGAAAACGCGGAGCAGATCTGGATGCAGGCCAACGCCGCTATTGCAGATCGAAAGCTGTCGCCTTGTAGGCTGATGCAAATGGCAGGGGTAGAGTATGCGGCCACCACTGACGATCCGGTGGATGATTTGGTATATCATCGGCGGATGCGGACAGATGGAAATCTTAAATGCCGGATAACTCCTTCTTTCCGAACTGATAAAGTACTCCAAATTCGACAGGGCGGATACGCCGGCTATATTCAAAAATTGGGGGAAGTCTGCGGTTTTCAGATCAAATCGCTGGAACAGCTGCAGCGGGCGTTAACCGATCGTCTGGATTTTTTTGTGGAAAACGGCTGTCGTTTTACGGATGTGGGAATCGCGGCGTTTCCGGAGGTGGTCGGTGACGAGGCCGGAGCGAACGCTGCGTTTCGTAAGGCATTGGCTGGCGATCCGGTGAATGATCGGGAATATGCTGCGTTTCTTGGTTGGATGTATGTGTTTTTAGCCGGCGCATATAAACAACGCGGCCTGGTTATGCAGTGGCATCTGGCGGCTTATCGCAATGCCAATACTCTTTTGTATGATCTGTGCGGCGCAGACGCCGGCGGCGATTGCATCGGGGATTGTATTTGTGCTGATTGGTTGATTCGCGTATTGGATGCGATCCATCGTAGCAGCGGGCTGCCGAAAACGGTTTTATATACGCTGAATCCTGCGATGGCGCCGCAGCTTTGCAGTATTGCCGGCTGCTTTCCGGAGGTGTTATGCGGTGCGGCGTGGTGGTTTTGCGACCATCTGCGTGGGATCAGAGCGCAGATTTGTAATATTGCAGAGATCGGTTATCTGGGCTCGTTTTTAGGTATGTTGACCGATAGTCGCAGTTTTTTATCATATGCGCGTCACGACTATTTCCGGCGGATTTTCTGCGACGTTGTCGGCGGTTGGGTGGAAAACGGCGAATATGACGCGACAGCAGCGCAAAAGCTTGTCCGATCCGTTTGCTATGAAAATCTGCAACGCCTGACCGGAGATATAAGGTAAAAGAAACAAACGGGAGTTATTACAGAAATGAAACTGACGTTCAGATGGTATGGACCGCAGGATCCGGTAACGCTGGAGCAGATCCGACAGATTCCGATGATGAGCGGGATTGTTTCTGCGGTATATGATGTGGCGCCTGGTGGGGTTTGGAGTGAACAAAGCATCGGGTCAATCAAGAATGCGGCCGCTGTCAACGGTTTGGAATTTGAGGTGGTGGAAAGTCTTCCGGTATCGGAGGAGATTAAACTGGGCGCCAGGGGTGCCGACCGGTTCATCGAGCATTATTGTGAAAATATCCGGCGGCTGGCAAAGGCAGGGGTAAAATGCATCTGTTATAATTTCATGCCGGTGTTTGACTGGCTGCGCAGTGAGCTGGCACACCGTCATGCAGACGGTTCCAATGCGCTGGCATATGACGAACGGACGGTTTTGCAGATGAATCCGCTGACCAGCGAGCTGTCGTTGCCGGGATGGGATGAAAGCTATACCAAAGATCAGTTAAAGACACTACTGGCGCAATATGCCGATCTGGATGAAAACCGGCTGTTTGCCAATTTGCAAACTTTTTTGGAGGCAGTGATTCCGGTTGCCAGGGAAAACGGTGTTTATATGGCGATTCATCCGGATGATCCGCCATGGAGTGTGTTTGGACTGCCACGCATTATAACCGATCTCCAGCATATAAAACGTTTTTTAAAGCTGGCAGACGATCCTTTTAACGGCCTGACCTTTTGCGCCGGTTCTTTGGGCGCCAGCGCAGAGAACGATCTGCCAAATATGATTCGCGCTTTTGCAGGGAGGATCCGTTTCGCACATCTTAGAAACATCCGGCGTACAGGTTATCGTCGATTTGAAGAAGTAGCGCACCCGACCGCCTGCGGTTCGCTGGATATGCTGGAGATTGTGCGGGCGTTGGTCGAAACCGGTTTTGACGGTTATGTGCGCCCGGATCACGGCCGGATGGTTTGGGGAGAAACCGGGCGCTGTGGATATGGGCTGTATGATCGTGCGTTGGGCGCCGCGTATATCACCGGTTTGTTTGAAGCGGCGCAGCGATGGCACATATAAAAAGAGGAGATGAACAGCGTGAAAACAGCGGTAATTACAGGCGCAGGCGGGGTTTTATGTTCGTTTTTTTCAGAGGTGATGGCTAAAGCGGGGTATCAGGTAGCCTTGTTAGATCTGAATTCGAAAGCGGCGCTGCAGGCTGCTGGGCGGATTTATGCCGGTGGCGGAGTGGCAAAGGCTTATAAAGCCGATGTGCTGAATCGGGAGGAAATCGAGGCGGTTCATCAGGCGGTATTAAACGATTTTGGAAAATGCGACGTTTTGATCAACGGTGCCGGCGGGAACAGCCCGAAATGTACGACCGCGCATGAAATATATGAGCCTGGTGACGAACAGCAGGCTGATATTGCAACTTTTTTTCATTTAGATCAAAATGATTTTTCGTTTGTATTTGATTTAAATTTGATGGGAACGTTGATCCCGACGCAGGTGTTTTCAAGGGATATGCTGGGCAGGCAGAACTGCTGTATTGTGAATATATCCTCTATGAACGCGTTCCGTCCGCTGACCAAAATTCCGGCGTACAGCGCGGCAAAGGCTGCGGTCTCCAATTTCACCCAATGGCTGGCGGTACATTTTGCACAAGCCGGTATCCGTGTGAATGCGATTGCGCCCGGCTTTTTTGTAACCAACCAAAATCGGGAATTGCTGTATGATCAGAACGGGCAGCCAACCGAACGGACGCAAAAAATTTTAAATGCGACACCAATGGGACGGTTCGGCAGGCCAGAGGAACTGTCCGGTACGCTGGAATGGTTGACAGACAGCACAAAATCCGGTTTTGTAACCGGTATTGTCGTGCCTGTAGATGGCGGTTTTTCGGCATATGCGGGCGTATAAATATTTTATTGCTTAAGGAGAGGGTTACATGAGAACGAAAGAACAGGTATTAATGCAAATCAGACAAACCGGCATGGTGGCGGTGGTTCGGGGCGAAACCTCCCAACAGGCTATGCAGATTGTTGAAAGCTGTATAGAGGGCGGTATCACGGCAATCGAATTGACGTTTACAGTGCCTTTTGCACACCGTGTGATTGAAGACATTGCCCGGAAATACGGCGATAAGATCATTTTGGGCGCTGGTACGGTATTGGACGGCGAAACTGCACGAATTGCATTGCTCTCCGGCGCAGAGTTTATTGTTTCGCCCAATTTTAATCCGGAGGTCACCCGGCTGTGTAACCGGTACCGTACGGCAAGCATGGCGGGTATTCTGACCATTGGCGAAGCAGTCAGCGCGATGGAGGCCGGGGTGGATATTTTGAAACTGTTTCCGGGCGATTTGTTTGGGCCTGCATTTATTAAGGATATCCGCGGCCCGCTGCCGTATGCGCAGATTATGCCTACCGGTGGCGTCAGTGTGGATAATGCCGCTCAGTGGATCAAAGCCGGTGCGGTGGCGGTCGGCGCGGGCAGCAGTCTGATGAAAGGCGACGTCAAAGCAAATGCCGCAGCGTTTATGGAACAAATCAATCTGGCGAGAGAGGGGAAATAAAGATGATTGTAACGTTTGGTGAAATTATGATGCGGCTGGCACCTACGGGATATCTGCGGCTGAAACAGACCAGACAACTGGAGATGACTTTCGGCGGTGGTGAAGCAAACGTGGCGGTGTCGTTGTGCAATTATGATCTGCCGGCCAGATTTGTGAGCAAATTGCCCGCAAACGATCTTGGTGCGGCCTGTATCGGCGAACTGGCTCGGTATGGGGTGGATACTTCCTGCATTGCCAGAGGCGGCGATCGGATCGGCGTGTATTATTGTGAAAAAGGCGCTTCTCAGCGCCCTTCGAAAGTAATCTATGATCGGGCGAACTCCGCAATTGCAATGGCGCGTCCGGAGGACTTTGACTGGAACCGGATTTTTGAGGACGCCACCTGGTTTCATTTCACCGGCATTACGCCGGCTTTGGGGGATCATGTGGCCGCAATTACGCTGGAAGCCTGTAAAACAGCGAAGGCGAAGGGCATTCCCGTTTCCTGTGATTTGAATTACCGCAAAAAGCTGTGGAGCAGAGACAAAGCGCGGCAGGTTATGACCGATTTAATGCAGTATGTGGATGTATTGATCGCCAATGAGGAAGATGCGGCGGATGTATTTGATATCCACGCTGCGAAAACAGATATCAATAAGGGCGAAATCGACCGGCGGGGCTATGAATCGGTAGCAAAACAATTGGTGGATACTTTTGGGTTTCAGAAGGTTGCTATTACGCTGCGTGAGTCT
>CALWVC010000039.1 GCA_944384865.1 uncultured Clostridia bacterium | reverse complement strand
CGACAACGGGAAAAAAGAGTGGTAAACGCAAAAAAGCGGAGTTCCCAGCCTGAAAAATCAGGTGAAAACTCCGCTTAGCTTTGCAGATATCTCTAAAAACGGGGATGACAGTAATGGGACACCAATCCTTTTTTGAAACGGAAAAAAGCCCGCAAACCCGCATGAATACTAAGAAAAATGTGCCTGACAGTAAAATCAGGCACATAATCTGGTGGGAGCGGGTGGATTCGAACCACCGAAGTCAGAGACAACAGATTTACAGTCTGCCCCCTTTGGCCACTCGGGAACACTCCCATATAAAATTGTTTCGGAGCCGTCGACCCGCAAAGCTCCAATGGAGCTGGTGGACGGACTTGAACCCCCGACCTGCTGATTACAAATCAGCTGCTCTACCAACTGAGCTACACCAGCGAATGAAATCAACCAAGCGCAACGCAAAAATATACGCTACCGGCCAGACTACCCGCAAAACACCGGATCCTTGCTCTGCCCGCGCTATACAGCAAGCCGCACCTATTTTTAAGTGCCTTAATACTATACCATAACAAAAAGACAAAGTCAAGCATAAAGTTTATGGCTTTAAAACAGATGGTTTTACGCAAAAAACAGTATATGCAGCGCTGTGCCGTTCAGCCCGGTTGACAAGATGAAAAGCGCATATGATCATGCGGCCAAACGGGATTTCAGTCCTATCCGATCACCCATCTGAAGATCGGCGGGACATATCACATAACCTTGCATTGGAGCGGACACCCTTTATTCTTCCGGCGCCCTGGCGGTCGGTCATTGTGGTTGTGGCGGGAAGCGTCGTTCTTGTCTGCACGGCAGCGGGCCGGAACCTTTTCTGCAAACATCTGTGCTTGTCCAAACTGTATGCATTCCGTGCTTGTCTAAACTGTGCGCATCATGTTCAGAAGAAATGAGATCACCGGATGTTTGCCGGACGTCTTACCGACGACCGGCTGCGAACTTTCCCAACATGTAAAAAGCGCGACTGGTATGAAAAACATCGCCCGGCAGCCATATGAGCCGTCAGGCGATGTTTGTCGCCGCCGGCAAACACCCGGCTTTTCAGCGCTGACGCGCCAGTCAGGCTCTTTGCCCAAAGTTGTCAGATCACGGGTTTCAATCTTCGTCGAACAGCTTTTCAAAATCCAGCGTGCGGCCGGCGCAGGCCTTGCAAAACGCCTTGCTGTGAGAAACAAACACCACCGCCCCCTCAAACAGTTTGATTGCAGTTTGCAGCTGGGCAATCGCGTTGACGTCCAGATGATTGGTGGGCTCGTCCAGAATCAGCAGATTATAAGGCTGCAGCGTCAGGCGGCACAGCTTAACCTTGGCCTGTTCCCCGCCGGACAGCGTCTTCAACGGGCGCAGCACCTTTTCACCGCCCAGTCCGCAGCGGGACAACGCCGTGTGCACCTGTTTATTGTCCAGCCGGGGATACCAGTTTTTAATCTGCTCCAGCGCCGAAATTCCGTCGTCGGCAAACAGGTTCTCCTGCTCGTAATAGCCCACGGCGACCCGCTCGGCCAGCCGGTAACCGCCGCCAAGCGGCGCAAGCTGCCCGCAGATGGTTTTAATAAACGTGGATTTGCCGATGCCGTTGAAGCCGGTGACCGCCAGCTTTTCCCGAATGCCGAGCCGGAGGGTCAGCTCCGGCACCAGTTGGGTATCATAGCCGATCGCCAACCGGTCGACAGACAAGATCGTCTGCCCCACGGCGGGCGTATAAGAAAACAAAAAGCTGGGCCGCGGGTCGGTATTGGGCTTTTCCAGCTTTTCCATCTTCTCCAGCCGTTTGCGGCGGCTTTTGGCCATGGCGGAGGTCGATGCCCGCACAATATTTTTATCAATAAAGGTCTGTAACCGCTTGATCTCTTTCTGCTGGCTCTGATAACTTTTCTCATAGGCTGCCCGCCGGGCCTCCTTTAACCCGACAAAATCGCTATAACTGCCGTTATAGCGCACGATCCTGCCGTTTTCAATATCACAGATACAGTTGCACACGCTGTCTAAAAATCCAAAATCGTGACTGACCAGAATAAACGCGCCTTTAAAGCTGTTTAAATATTTGGTCAGCCATGCGATATGATCGGTATCCAGAAAATTGGTAGGCTCGTCCAGCAGCAATACGTCCGGCTGCTGCAACAGCAGCTTTGCCAGCAACACCTTGGCCCGCTGTCCGCCGCTGAGCCTGGTCACGTCTGTATCCAGCCCGAAAGCGGTGATCCCAAGACCGGCCGCCACCCGGTCGATGGTGCTGCGGATCTGATAAAATCCGGCAGCCTCCAGCCGCTGCCGCAACTCTTCCGCCTGTTCGCACAGCGTCATCGCCCTGTCTGTATCGCCGGAAACCGTGATCTGCGCGTCTAACGCGGCGAGCTGCTGTTCCAGCGCATACAGCGGCTCGAAAGCCTGATCCAGATAAGCCCATACCGTCATAGACCGGCGGATGGAAGCCTGCTGGTCCAGACAGCCCAGCCGCACCCTGGGGTTCCAGCGCACATCGCCCTGATCCGGCAGGATCTCCCCGGTCAGAATTTTGATAAAGGTGGATTTCCCCGCGCCGTTTAAGCCGGTCAAACCCATTTTATCCCCACCGAACAACTGCATATCCGCGTGAGAAAACAGCTTTTTATCGCCAAAAATCTGTGTGACGTCTTTCACATCCAAAATGCTCATGATAAACTCCGTTAGTTTTGAATGTTTTCAGTATAGCATAATGCCCGCGGTTTTTGCAACCGGACCGTAAAAATTTCCTGTAAACAAGCAAAAAACACTTGTAATTTCAGAAATTATATGTTACTATAAATCTACAAATATAGACTCTGAAGGGAGCGTTTCGGAATGCGTTTATCCAAAAAGGCGATTGCGCTGTTTTTGACAGCCGTTTTATTCTGCTGTAGCTGGGCGGGGCTGTCTATTCAGGCCGACGGGCCGGGTCAACCCGGCTGGCTGTATGAAACAGCCGCCGATCTGCCGTATGAAACAGAAACTGATCTACCGTATGAAACAGAGACCGATCTACCGGATCAGCCGGGCTGGTTATATGAAACAGCCGCCGACGGCAGCGTCTGCATTACCGGGCGCACAACCGCGGGCAAAACGCTGGAGATTCCCGCGCAGTTAGACGGCAAACCCGTGACGGCCATCGGTTTGTATGCTTTTCAGGATGATACAACCATCACAGCGCTGTATCTGCCTGAAAGCGTAACCAACATCGGCGCTTATGCTTTTTCAGGGTGCACGGCGCTGGCTACCATCACCGGCGCAGAATATCTGCAGCAGGTCGGTTGGGGCAGCTTTGGTAATACCGCGTGGTATGAGGCACAGCCCGAGGGCCCGGTCTATCTGGGAAATATTCTGTACCGTTATAAAGGCACTGTGCCGGAACAGACCGTTCTCACCGTCCGGGAGGGGACAGTGTCCGTCGCGCCCGTCGCGCTGGTCGGGCAGACCGGCCTGGTGCAGCTTGACCTACCGGACAGTGTGCGGATCATCGGCCGGGAGGCGTTTTCAAACTGCGCCGGCCTGACGGCAATCAGGCTGTCCGGCTCGTTGACGCAGATCGGCCCGCAGGCGTTTGCGCGTACGGCCGTTACTGCCGTCGAATTGCCGCAAAGCTTGCAGGAGGTTGACGGCGGGGCGTTTGATTGCTGCGAATATCTGGAAGATATTTCTTTCCCTGATACACTGGTGGAATATGCGCCCAGCGCGTTTACCAGAACGCCGTGGTATGACAACCAGCCGGCGGGCGCGCTGTATGTCGGCAGTGCGTTGCTTACCTATAAAGGCGTGTTGCCGGAAAATACTGATTTTATCGTGCGCGAAGGGACATTGAGCATCTCTGCGGGCTTTCTTGCCCAGCAGGAGGGGCTGCGAAGCGTTTCGATCCCCGCCAGCGTGCAGCGCATCGGACAGCGGGCGTTCACCGGCTGTAAAAATCTGCAGCAGATCAGCGTGGACGCTGCCAGCACCGCGTATGCCTCGCCCGACGGCATGCTGCTGAATCTGACAAATCACACGCTGTTGGTATGTCCACAGCAGACAACCGGCGCAGTGACCGTGCCGAACGGTGTGGAAACCATTGCGCAGACAGCGTTTCAAAACTGTCAGGGGATCAGCGCCGTTACACTGCCCGACGGGCTGCAAACGATTGGGGCAGAAGGGTTTGCCGGCTGTGTCGGACTGACCGGACTGGATATTCCCGATACGGTGACGTGGATCGGCGGGTCGGCCTTCAAAGATTGCACCGCGTTACGCAGCGTAACGCTATCGGCCGGACTGACGGCGATTGAACGGGAAACCTTTGCAAACTGCGTAGCATTGCAGGACGTTGCCGTTCCGGACGGGCTTCAAAGCATCAGGGCAGATGCGTTTTTCGACTGTGTCGGCCTGAAACGGATTGTTTTGCCGGCCAGCGTCACCGAAATCCAGCAGCAGGCGTTTTACGGCGTGGGTCCGGAGGTTTATCTGGAAGGCCCGCTGGACCTGGTCATTTGCGCGCCGGCGGGCAGCTATGCCCAAACCTACGCGCAGGAAAACGGATTTGCCTTTGAGCCGCTGGAGATTTCAGACGACGGCGTAACCGGCGACGTGACCGGCGACGGTTATATCAATAATAAGGATTTCGCCCGGCTGAAAGCCTATCTCGCCGATGATCAGACCGTCCTTGTACAGGAATGCGCCGATACTACCGGCGACGGCTACATCAACAATAAAGATTTAGCCCGGCTGAAAGCTTATCTTGCCGACGACGAGATATCGCTGGGCTGAGATTCGGATACTACATCCGAGCGTCCCAAATATGTTTTACACAGGCCGTCTGTTTTTACAGGCGGCCTGTTGCGATGCAACGGCGGTGATCCTTAAAAGTTTTACAGCCGCTTTGCTCCGGTGGGCTTAGACCGCCCGGCATATCAACCGCCCGGTATTTTCGCGGTATATCGAAAACACCGCGGAGGGCGATTCTACCCGCTGCCAAAACGGAAAAATCTATAAATCGTCAAAAACGGCAAACCACAGGTATTTTCAATAATCATGATAGAACTTTTTTAAAAAAACATGCTTACATTTTATCGACACTGTAGCCAACCGCCATCCGCACACAATCGGTGCGCGGTGCCGGAATCCGCAGCAAGCCGCCCAGACAAGCAATATTGATCGCCGTAACGGGTCACCAAAACAAATTACCGATGTAAACACAAAACAAAAAACACAAAAAACACGGCTAATTGTGTCTTAAAACACATCTTTCATCAATTGCAGCAGCTGGCAGCTTGTTGTATAATGATTATATATACAAGCTTGTCTCGATAAATATAGCGCCCGCCTTTTTTTCAAAAACATCCGGCATATTGCACAACAGGCAAAATATTGGTCGGCCGTTTGATCTGTCGCTGGTGAAACGGCTGCCTTATCTGCGCCCTGTATAAAGCAACAGAATGGAGCATAATATGGAACATCTGCATACGATCAAAGAACAAATCTGCGACGTCTGCCACAAAATGTGGCAGCTTGGCTGGGTGGCAGCCAACGACGGCAACGTATCCGTTCGATTGTCTGACGGCAGCTTTCTGGCCACGCCCACCGGCATCAGCAAAAGCTTTATTACCCCCGAAAAACTGGTTAGAATCGACGATACGGGTCGGGTGATTGAAGGAACTCCGGGTTATAAACCCTCCAGTGAGATTAAAATGCACCTGCGCTGTTACCAGGAGCGTCCGGATGTAAACGGCGTGGTACACGCGCACCCGCCGACCGCTACCGGCTACGCTGTGGCGGGGCTGAGTTTAGACGACTATTCAATGATCGAAACGGTCATTGCCATCGGTTCGATTCCGCTTACGCCTTATGGCACCCCGTCTACCGACGAGGTGCCTGAAGCGATCGCCCCTTATCTGCCCGAACACGACGTATTGCTGCTGCAAAACCACGGGGCGCTGACGGTGGGAGCCGATCTGCTCACCGCTTATTACCGTATGGAAACACTGGAGCTTTTTGCTAAAATCAGCTTGACTGCTCATCTTTTGGGCGGCGCAAAAGAGATTCCGTCAAAACAGATCGACAAGCTGTTGGAGCTACGAACTTCCTATTATAAGGTGACCGGCAAACATCCCGGCTATAAAAAATATAATAAACCGGGGTTCAGGCAATAAAATGCTGCGTCTGCGGCTTTTATTTGCCCGCAGCAGGCGGGCATCGCCAAAACGCTGGCTGCTGCAGATATCTATTCTGATAAACGAAAGGAAGAGCAAGCAGAATGATGTATCCTAAAATCGGCATCCGGCCCGTGATCGACGGCCGGTGGGGCGGCGTGCGGGAAAGCTTGGAAGAACAGACCATGAATATGGCCAGCGCCGCGGCCGACCTGATTACCCAAAACGTCCGCTATGCGGACGGCACGCCGGTGCAGTGTGTGATCTCCGATTGTACCATCGGCGGCGGTGCACAGGCGGCGCAGTGCGCCGAGCAGTTTTCAAAGGAAAACGTCTGCGCCACACTGTCGGTGACGCCGTGCTGGTGCTACGGCAGCGAAACCATGGATCTTGACCCGCTGACCGTCAAGGCGGTCTGGGGCTTCAACGGCACCGAACGCCCCGGAGCGGTATATCTGGCCGCTGTTATGGCCGCGCATGCGCAGCGGGGACTGCCCGCGTTTGCAATTTACGGCCATGATGTGCAGGAGAAGGACGATCGGTCTATCCCGGATGATGTGGCGCAAAAGCTTTTACGGTTTGCTCGGGGCGCCGTGGCCGTAGGCCAGATGCGCGGTCGGGCCTACGTTAATTTCGGCGGCGTTTCGATGGGAATTGCAGGCTCGTTTTGCGACGCAAACTTTTTTCAGCGCTATCTGGGTATCCGAGCCGAATGGGTGGATATGACCGAAATTCTTCGCCGGATCACGCTGGAGATTTACGACCACAACGAATATGAGACCGCGCTCGCCTGGGTAAAAATGAACTGCAAAGAGGGGTTTGATAAAAACGCCGGAAAAGATCTGGCAGAGATTGTGCGTCGATCCAAGGTGGTCCCGCCGGACAAAGATTGGGAATTTATTGTAAAATTTACGCTGGTATGCAAAGATATCATACAGGGCAACCCGAAACTTGCCCAAATGGGCTGGCGGGAGGAGGCGCTGGGCCGGAACGCGATCGCAGCAGGCTTTCAGGGACAGCGGATGTGGACCGACTGGCTTCCAAACGGAGATTTTACCGAGGCGATTCTAAATTCAACTTTCGACTGGACAGGCAAGCGCCCGCCGCTGGTGTTTGCCACCGAAAACGATACGCTTAACGGCGTGACGATGTTGCTTTTGCAGCTTCTCACCGGTAAAGCCGCTTTATTTTCAGATGTCCGCACCTACTGGAGTCCGGAGGCGGTGCAACGCGTCACCGGCAAAAAGTTATCCGGTCATGCACAAAACGGCGTGATGCATCTGATCAACTCCGGCGCCACCGCGTTAGACGCTACGGGCGCGGCGGCCGGCCAGATGAAACCCTGGTGGGAAATGACCGACAGTGATATTGCAGCCTGTCTGAACGCAGTCGACTGGTGCAGGGCGGATTATGAATATTTCCGCGGCGGCGGATTTTCAAGCCACTTTAAGACCGGCGCCGAAATGCCGGTGACAATGGCCCGGCTGTGCCTGGTAGACGGCCTGGGCCCGGTAATGCAGATCGCCGAGGGGTATACCTGCGTTTTGGAGGACGACGTTCACAACACACTGGATCAGCGCACCGACCCCACCTGGCCCACCACATGGTTCGCGCCGAAACTTACAGGCACGGATGCGTTTACCGACGTATACAGCGTGATGGCCAACTGGGGCGCCAACCACGGCGCATGGGTGCACGGCCATATCGGCGCAGACCTGATTACGCTGTGCAGCATGCTGCGTATTCCGGTCAGCATGCACAATGTAGATTCCGAACAGGTTTACCGCCCCCAGTGTTTCAGCGCGTTTGGCACCCAGACGCCACAGGCTGCTGATTTTGCCGCCTGCGCACAATACGGGCCGATGTATAAATAAAACAGCAAAGCCCCGGAGGCAGCCGCCTCCGGGGCTTATATTTCAAAAAGACGCAGCCCGAACCGGCCTGCGGCCGGCGGCCGCTTCAGTCGGTCAGGACCGGCGCGGATAGCAAGCCGATCAGTGAGATATGGCGGCACAGAGCTTTTCCACCGCGTCGGTACAAATCAGGCTGCCCCGTTCGCTGAGCATTCCCGGGTGGATTCGGACACGCGCGGCATATTCCTGTAAACACAGCAGCGCCTGCGTCCCTGCGCCGGGGCGAAGCGCCAGTTGCAGATAATAGCCGCCCTGCATCCGGTACAGCGCCGAATCGGTGATATCCCGGGCGTTAGGAGACAGCCGCCGCATGCACCCTAACAGATCGCCGCCGTCTGTAAAACGAAAGATATATGTACTGGCTTTTTTCAGACGCAGTTTTCTGGGCGCGTCGCCGGACGGCACCGTAAACAGCACCACGCAGCCCCGGTTGATAAACGGATAAATTTCGATCATCAGCTTGCCGGGCGTTCTGGTCAGGCCGGACGCTTCGGCACAGGCGAAGTACAGCTGTTGTAAAAACCGGCGGGAACGCGGATCTTTATAAGACAGCTTTTCGAAAGAGAGCGCAAACGTCTGCAGCTCCTGCCCGTCCAGTAAAACTTTGATTTTATTCGGCTGTATCCGTTCGATGGTCATGGCGCATCCATCCTTCCCTGGGCATGCGGCCCTTTTTTATTATCATATTAAATTTTGGCCGAAAGTGCAAGCGGTGTTTTCTGGGCTTTTTTCCAGACAACGCGAATTTTTCCGTTTTTTATAGCGGCTGCAACCAAAATCGCCGGTTTTTGCAGAAGAAAAATTTTGAGTGGGAACGTTTTAACGGTCCATTCAACGGCTCGGAGAACAGGTTGCCGGCATGTAACCGGCGACGACGGTTCGGAATTATTTTAAATTGCTCTTGATTTTTGCGCCGTTTACTGCTATTGTAAGATTGTATCATTATTACGGCCGGTAACCGGCGGAAAGGAACATACAATGTTACATTTAAAAAGAGGGATCAATATCGGCGACCACTTTGAAGATGAAAGCGTACACGACGCAGTTTTCAAAAACCCGATGCAGGACTGGTATTATCCGCTGATTCGGCAGCTGAACTTTGACCATATCCGGCTGCCGGTGCGCTGGTCGGTGCATTGCGACGATGCAAACGGCCACAGGATCGACAGCGATTATATGGATATGGTGGCCGAAACGGTAGATAAATTTCTCGATATGGGGCTTTCGGTGATTCTGAATGTCCATCATTTCCGGGAGTGTGCGGAATTTCCCGATAAACCGGAAAATACCGAAAAGCTCTATGCGCTGTGGGACCAGATTGCCGACCGGTTCCGGGATTATCCGGAACAGCTGGTGTTTGAGCTGATGAACGAGCCCATCTGGAACGTGGAGGCTCCGGTCTGGAACCGGGTGCAGACCGGGCTGGTCAACAGACTGCGCCAGATACAGCCCGACCGCTGGCTGATGATCGGCGGCGTCAACTACAACGGTGTGGAGCGTCTGGCAGATCTGGAGGTTCCGGCCAACGATCCGCATCTGATCGGGACCTTCCATTACTATCTGCCGATGGAATTTACCCATCAGGGCGCGCCCTGGACCACCCAGTATGTCGGTCTGCATGATATCCGATGGACCGGTACGCCCGATGAGATGCGCTTTATGAACGCAAACCTGGATCTCGCCAAGGCCTGGTCGGACAAATACGGCCTGCCGGTGCATTTAGGGGAGTTCGGCGTGCTGCATACCGCGCAGATGGAGGATCGCGCCAACTGGACCCGCGCAGTGCGTACCGGGTGCGAAAGCAGGGGCATCTCCTGGAGCTACTGGGAATTAAACCGCAACTTCGGCATCAGCGAGCCGGATCGCCCGGCGCTGCGCCAGCCGTTGGTAGACGCGCTTTTAAAAGACTGAACACCATTTGAAAGACTGTAAAAATATATTCCGCCGGGTTTGATCGATCTGAAACCCGGCGGAATTTTTTAACGCACCGCCACCGGGCACAATCCATAAGCCGCGGATGACGGCGTAAAAACATTGTCCGCCGCGCCCGGCCGGACGCCTGATGAAAAATTTCTGTTAAATGTTTTGGAAATCTTTGAATTTTACCGCTGTGCGTGCTATAATAATTTTGTATATTATATTGTTAGACGTCTGCGGCGGGAGAGGCCTGCGCCCCGGCTGTCGTTTGCTGTTGAAAGGATGTGTTCCGGTTGCCGAAAAATCCGACGGTGGCGATTTTATATGATTTTGACAAGACGCTGTGCCCGAAAAATATGCCTGAATACAGCTTTATTCCCAGTCTGGGTCTGCGCCCGGAAGAGTTTT
>CALWVC010000038.1 GCA_944384865.1 uncultured Clostridia bacterium | reverse complement strand
GGCTTGTAGACGAACCGTTGACGTCTGTATCTATCATAACACAACCCGACCGGTTTGGCAATCTGAAAAAATAACAACAGGCCCGGGATCAATCCGCGGACCTGTATAGATGGTTAAATGTCAATTTCACCGGTGAATACGACGGTGGCAGGGCCGGTCATTAAAACCCGGTCGTCGTTATAATTGACGGTCAGCTGCCCGCCGGTGAGCTGCACGGTAATATCCTGGTCTTTTTCAAAGCAGCGGTTTTCTACCGCCGCGACTACGCTGGCACAGGCGCCGGTACCGCAGGCCAGTGTTTCGCCGCTGCCCCGTTCCCAGACCCGCATTTTTATGGAATCCGGTCCGGTAACCTGCACAAATTCGGTGTTGACCCGTTCAGGAAACAGCGGGCTGTTTTCAAACAGCGGCCCGATTGTGGATAAATCCAGCAGATCCGGATTGTCGCCGAACACAACGCAGTGCGGATTGCCCATGGATACACAGGTGATCTTATATTCATAACGGTCGATTTTTGCCGGCTCGGCAATCACCCGGCCGCCCGGCATGTTGACCGGAATGGCGGCGGGATCGAGCACAGCCTTTCCCATATTGACCGTCGCGCCGGACACCAGCCCATCGTCGCCAAGTTGCAGATCCAAAAATTTGATGCCGCTGCGGGTTTCGATGCTTAACAGCCGTTTTTTGACGATGTCGTGATCATAAAGATACTTGCCGACACACCGGATGGCGTTGCCGCACATGTTGCCCTCTGATCCGTCGGCATTAAACATTCGCATCTTGGCGTTTGCGGCATCCGACGGGCAGATCAGAACGATCCCGTCGCCGCCGATTCCGAAATGCCGGTCAGACAGTGTTTTTGCCAGCTCTTCGGGCCGGTCGATTTGCTGATCAAAGCAGTTGAAATAGATGTAATCATTTCCGCAGCCGTGCATTTTTGTAAATCGCAGTTTCATAAACAGGGCCTCCTAAATCATTTTAAAATAGGACTGATACAACAACGCGGGATGTTGTTTGCATTCTGCCCGTTTGTGGCGCAGATAAGCGTCCAGCAGTGCAGGATGAAAAAACTCCCGGACAAATGCGCTTTGCGCCGCAAGATCCAGCGCCTGTTCCAATGTATGCGGCAATTGTTCCGGCAGAAGATCACCGCTATTTTCCAGAGAGGGCGGCAGTTGCAGCTGTTCCTGCATCCCCAGCAGCCCGGCCTTTAAAATCATCGCAAGAGCCAGATGGGGGTTTACTGCGGGGTCAGGTGAACGCAGCTTGATAATCGGCAGGCGGCCGGGCAACGGCTCGGGAACCCAGAGCAACTGATCGCCCTGCCTGTAAGACCAGGAGACGGTGCCGGGGGCTTCAAAGTTTCCCAGCCGGTCATAAGAGCAGACCAGCGGATTTAAAAAGGCGGTGATTTCCCGAATATGGCGCAATATACCGGCGATAAAGCTGTGCGCCTGCGGGCAGTGACGATGTTGATCCAGCGAAAAGATATTACGTTCCTGCGCATAGATCGACAGATTGATATGCAGCCCGTTTCCACAGCTGTCTGCAACCGGCTTGGGCATAAACGAGGCGTAAAATCCGTTTTGCGCCGCAATTGCCTTGACCACAGACTTGAAGGTCAGAAAATGATCGGCGGCGTCCAGCGCCGGTGCGTGCTGAAAATCGATCTGATTCTGGCCGGGCGCTTTTTCGTGATAAGACTGCCGGGGGACGATACCCATTTGTTCCAGCGTCAGACAGATATCCCGCCGGACATTTTCACATTTGTCCAGCGGTTCGATATCAAAATAGCCGCCCTGATCGACGGGAATCCGCGTCGGATCACCGGCCGCGTCCATTTTAAACAGATGAAATTCACAATCGGTTCCGACCTTCGGCGTCAGGCCTATCCGGCGGTAATCTTCCAACACCCGCCGGAGCATGGCGCGGCCGTCCAGCGCCAGACCCGCGCCGTCTGCCGTGCGCAGATCGCAGAACAGGCGGACAACACCATCCTGCGCCGGCCGCCAGGGCAGCAGCGTCAGGGTGGTGGGATCCGGCTGTAATACAGCGTTGCCGCACCAGTCGCGCAGTTCGGGGAACTGCGCGCAGCTGATCGGAACGCCGTGTTCCAGAATCTCCGCGAGCGCGTCGGAGAGCACAGCGATATTTTTGTGGACGCCGAACAGATTGCAGAACGACAGCCGAATAAACTTAATGTCGTTTTCCCGGATAAATTGTAAAACCTCGCTGTTGGAAAGGGCACACATCTTTATATCTCCAAACCGAAAACAGATTTGACTGGGTTAGTTTTGCGTGTATAATTTTTTATATGGATTTTTCGCGTTGGGCTTGAGCACGAAAAATGTATCGGCTGCAAGCTGTTCATAATCCAACCCGAATTGTTTGCAGTAGGCTTTCAGATGGGGCGCGAGCTCTTTGAAATCTTCCGGCTGCGCCGGTTCGGCGCTGACCTGCGCGGGCAGATTATCGGGAACCGCCTGACAGCGCAGAAAGATTTTGCCGCCGTGCATACCGGTGCCGGTGAAATTGCTGATAATCGGTTGTTCGTTTTGCAGATTCAAGACGGCGATAATGCCGCCGGCCAGATATTCGCCCAGAAAGCTGCCGGCCCGGCCGCCGATAATGATGACCGGCTTTTTATCTTTATATTGCTTCATATGAATGCCGGCCCGGTAGCCTGCGTTACCGCGGACAAAGATCCGCCCGCCCCGCATGGCGTATCCCGGCGCGTCGCCCACATTGCCGTGGATCATGATGGCGCCGTCGTTCATCGTATCGCCGACCGCGTCCTGCGCGTTGCCGTTGACCTTGATCTCCGATCCGTTCAGATAAGCGCCCAGCGCGTTGCCCGGCGTGCCGTTAATGGTGATGCTCCGGCCGGACATGCCCGCGCCGATATATCGCTGGCCGCAGCAGTTTTCAATGGTGATTTTTTTGCCGCTGTGATCGCGGATTTTTTCGTTTAAAACCTGAAAGTGCATATTTGCAGCGTCGATGGTCATTCTTTCGCACCTCCCAAAATTTGCGCCCGTTTTTCCCGGCTGAACGCCAGCAGGCCGGGCTTTTCAAACACCAGATCAAAGTCGATGTCACTGAGCGGCGTCTGTTCCCGGATCAGGCTGGTGTAAATACCGGCCCGGTCAATATCACCGATCAGAATATAGCCTTTGAGCAGCCCGTCTGACACAAACAGCTTTTTATAGGTGTTTTCGCCGATTTTCGTATATGCCTTGCCGGTATAGCTGCCCGCGGTGATGATATGCAGCCCGAAAAAGCCGATGGCGTTCATCGGAATCGCTTTATCAAACACCGCTTTGCCGCCCGCCATGTTGATGCCGGCGGTCTCCCCCTGCATATAGGCGTTGGGCAGCAACGCCAGAATTCGGTCGGTATCAGACGAGATATCATGGCTGCGGGTGCAGTCGCCTGCGGCATAAATGTCCGGCAGAGAGCTTTTCATTTTGTTATTAATGACGACGCCGCGATTGACTTTGCCGCCGGCATTCTCCAGCAGCGCGGTATTCGGGCGCACGCCTACCGCCAGCACTACCACATCAAACGGGATCTGCGCACCGCTTTTGAGTGTAGCGGTATCTTCGGTAAACTGTTGGACGCTATCATTGAGGTAAAAACGCAGCCCGTGATTTTCCAGATGCTTTTGCATCATAGCCGCCGCATCTTCATCCAAAATGCTCGACAGAATATTGGGCGCTAAATCTACCACCGTGACGTCTGCCACTTTGTGGCGGATGCCTTCAGCACATTTCAGGCCGATCAGGCCTGCGCCTACAATCAATACGCGGGTAGAAGAATCCAGCGCTTTATCCAGCGCTTTTGCAGAATCCAGCGTCATAAACGTAAACTGTTTTTTGACCCGCTCCAGACCCTGCATCGGCGGCACAAACGGCGAAGAACCGGTGGCATACAACAGCTTGTCATAAGAAATCTTCGCGCCGTCGTCCAGACAAACCTGATGTGCTTTCGGGTCGATGGCGGTTACGGTTTTGCCGGGCATAAATGTAACGTTGTTTTTCTTATAAAAATCCGCCGGCCGGTAATACATATTGGCTTCGGTAGTTTCGCCCAACAACAGATAAGAGATCAGCGGACGGGAATAGGTATGGTATTTTTCATCGCTGATGACGGTGATTCCACCGGTCTGATCCACCTGCCGGATGCCTTCGATACAGCCTACCGCCGCCGCTGAATTGCCGATAATTACATATTCCATGTCGTTCACCTCTCCTCAAATACGATGGCGTTGTTTGGACATCCCGCCACGCAGCGTGGTGTGCCCTGGGTGGTTTTGATACACAGCTCGCATTTCTGGATCGCGCCCTCCTCCGACGGGACAATCGCGCCGTAAGGACAGCTTAAAATACAGGTGTAGCAATGAATACAATGCTCTTTATCGATGGTAATGACCCCGTTTTCATCCCGGCTCAACGCGCCGGTGATACAGCCTTTGACACACAGCGGCTCGTCGCAGTGCCGGCAGTTGACGGCAAAATGAATGTTTTCACCGTCTTCTACCCGGATGTTCGGGTGAATCTGTTTGCCCTTGAGGGCCAGCGCCATATCCTCTTTACCGGTCTGGGCAAAGGCGCAGTTGTATTCGCACAGATGACAGCCCAGACACCATTTTTCGTTTACATATACTCGTTTCATGCTCCGCACTCCTCCTTATTCGCCGGCGTGCTTGATGCCGAGAATCTCCAGCTCTTTCTCGGTCATGCCGATTCCCCGCAGCATCAGGCGGTTGCCTTTCAGGCTTTCGATGGAGTTGATGCCCATGCCGCCCATCATCTCTTTGATTTCATGGTTCCACGCGGTGAGCATATTGACCAGCCGCTGAGAGCCGATATCCGGGTTCAGGCGTTTGACCAGGTCGGGGCGCTGCGTGGCGATTCCCCAGTTGCATTTTCCTTCGTGGCAGCTTCTGCACAAATGGCAGCCCAGCGCCAGCAGCGACGCGGTTCCGATATAGCAGCAGTCTGCGCCCAGCGCGATGGCTTTGAATACGTCGGCGCTGGAGCGGATCGAGCCGCCGACCACAATAGAAACATCGTCGCGGATACCTTCGTCCCGCAGGCGTTTGTCTACCGAGGCGAGCGCCAGTTCAATCGGGATGCCCACATTGTCGCGGATCCGGGTAGGCGCCGCGCCGGTACCGCCGCGGTAGCCGTCGATGGCGATGATGTCTGCGCCGCTGCGGGCGATGCCGCTGGCAATTGCTGAAACGTTATGTACCGCCGCAATCTTGACGATCACCGGCTTTTCATAGTTGGTGGCTTCTTTTAACGAATATACCAGCTGCCGCAGATCTTCAATGGAATAAATATCGTGGTGCGGCGCGGGCGAGATCGCGTCGGAGCCTTCGGGAATCATCCGGGTGCGGGAGACGTCGCCCACGATCTTGGTGCCGGGCAGATGCCCGCCGATGCCGGGCTTGGCGCCCTGGCCCATTTTGATCTCGATGGCGGCGGCGGTATCCAGATAATCGCTGTGTACGCCGAAGCGACCGGAGGCTACCTGCACGATGGTGTTGGCGCCGTATTGATAGAAGTCTTCATGCAGGCCGCCTTCACCGGTGTTATAATAGATGCCCAGTTCTCTGGCGGCTCTGGCCAATGATTCGTGGGCGTTGTAGCTGATGGAACCATAGCTCATGGCCGAGAACATCACCGGCATCGAAAGCTCCAGATGGGGGGTGTTCTGCGGCAGGATGTTGCCGTTTTTGTCCCGCTTGATCTGCTTGGGCTTTTTACCCAGAAACACTCTTGTCTCCATCGGCTCGCGCAGCGGGTCGATAGACGGGTTGGTAACCTGCGAAGCATTGAGCAGAATTTTATCAAAATAGATGGGATAAGGCTCCGGATTGCCCATACTGGAAAGCAGTACGCCGCCGGTGCTTGCCTGCCGGTAGATTTCCTGGATCGCCTTACCCGACCAGTTGGCGTTTTCCTTGAAGGTGTGATCGGTCTTGACGATTTTCAGCGCCCGGGTGGGACATAGCGATACACAGCGGTGGCAATTGACGCATTTGGACTCGTCTGCCATCATGCAGCCCGCTTCCTCAGAATAATGGTGCACTTCGTTGGCGCACTGCCGCTCGCAAACGCGGCAGCCGATGCAGCGGTCTTTATTTCTTACAACCTCGTATGGAGGATAAATATATGCGATACCCATTGGTTGCTCCTTCCTTTCTTTAAGCCCGCGACTGGTATGCCGCTTTTGCAGCTTCATCCAGCGTGACGATGACGGCTTCGCCGCCTCTGGGCGACCAGACCCGGTCCAGCTCCGGCTGGATAATCCGGATGGCGCATTCTTCACTGGCCATATAAACCATGTCGTCTTTTTCGCCGATCACCATCGACCGCAGCTTCAACCGGTCGTTCAGCGCCATCAGCCCGCCGTCGAAGCCCACCAGAATCGAAAACGGACCGGTTATCAACTGTCCGGCAAAGACGTTGCGCAGATATTCGGCGCGCTGGCGCTGCTCCTTGGGCATCCGTTCAATGGTCTGCCAGAACGGCGCGGCGATGACCGAGGCAATTTCCAGTTCGGTCAGGCCGATCTTGCGTTTTAAATAATCGTAGATATAGGCGATGACCTCGGTGTCGGTCTGTAATGTGCATTTATAGCCGTACATCTCGATGGCCCGCCGGTTGGCGTCATAAGAGGAGATCTCGCCGTTATGTACCACCGAGCAATCCAGCAGCGCAAAGGGATGCGCGCCGCCCCACCAGCCGGGCGTGTTGGTGGGATACCGCCCGTGTGCGGTGAAGCAGTAGCCCTCGTATTCCTCCAGCCGGTAAAACCGGCCGACGTCTTCCGGAAAACCTACCGCTTTAAATACACCCATATCCTTGCCGCTGGAGAACACATAGGCACCGTTGATTTCGGTGTTGACCCGGAAGACGCATTTGACTACAAATTCGTCTTCGTCCAACTGGCTCTCAGCAAGTTTTGTATGCAGCGGCGTTACGAAATACCGCCAGATCAGCGGCTCGTCGGTAATCTGCGGGATTTTGCGGGTGGGGATCTTCGACAGGTTGATGATGTCGAAATGCCGTTCCAGAAAAGATTCGCAGTCTTTTTTCGCTTCATGGTTGTCATAAAACACATGAAATGCGTAATAATCCTTATATTCGGGATAAATGCCGTAAGCGGCAAAACCGCCGCCCAGCCCGTTGCTGCGGTCGTGCATGATCCGAATCGATTCAATAATCGCTTCTCCGCTCATCCGTTTGCCGGATTTGCAAAAAATGCCGGAGATGGCGCAACCCGATGGAATTCGCACCTGACCTTCTTTTAACAATGTAATCAACCTCCATATAACAGAAAACAAAGACACTCACCAATGTCATCAATACTACCGCGCGGTCATAAACCGCGCTAGCGCATAAAATGATATAGGTGAACGTCTTTGTTCTTTTAGCAGAGATAGTATAACAAAAAGTTAAAGTTTTGTCAAGTCCTCGCATAAAAGAAATTTTTACCATAAATTCTGACGGCATGTTTGAATAAATTGCAAAACAATGTTTTGCATCTTTGACGCAGAGCATTTTTGTATATAATGAATTCATATATTATATTATTGTATTGCGGGCAGCGGGCGTTGACATATTGCATGGCTGGCAGAACATCTGATTTTTAGGCAGGTTCTCCAGTTGCAGGGCGAAAATGATCAATCAGATTGTGTGAATATTCTAATTTGAAAAAAATTGAACAAATGCCCTTGACAATGAATTTTTGCAGTGCTATAATATTGACCGTTAACAGCAAAGGCGCTGTGAACCCGAGGGCGGGTTCATAGCGTTTTTTGTTTTTATTTACTTCAAATCATAGGAGGGTCTGTTTATGAAAAACATTCCGGAATTGTTCGGCAGCATGGTTTTCAATGACAGGGTTATGCGCGATAGGCTGCCAAAGGATATTTACAAGGCGCTGAAAAAGACGATTAAAATGGGGCAGCATCTGGAGTTGGACGTGGCGAACGTCGTAGCAAATGCCATGAAAGAATGGGCTTTGGAACATGGCGCGACCCATTTTACCCACTGGTTCCAGCCGATGACGGGTGTTACCGCTGAGAAACACGACAGCTTTATCACGCCGGACGGTAACGGTAATGTGCTGATGGAGTTCTCTGGTAAAGAGCTTGTGAAGGGCGAGCCAGACGCATCCAGCTTCCCGTCGGGCGGCCTGCGGGCGACTTTTGAGGCCAGAGGATACACTGCATGGGATCCAACCTCTTATGCGTTTATTAAAGACGGTACGCTGTGTATTCCTACCGCATTTTGTTCTTACAGCGGTGAAGCGCTGGATAAGAAAACCCCGTTGCTGCGTTCGATGCAGGCGTTGGATAAACAGGCAATGCGCATTTTGAAATTGTTCGGCAACGAAGATGTGACCCGGGTGCTCACTACAGTAGGCCCGGAGCAGGAATATTTTCTGATTGATAAAGAGATGTATCTGGCGCGGCCTGATCTGATTTATACCGGGCGGACGCTGTTCGGCGCCAAGCCGCCTAAAGGTCAGGAGCTGGAAGATCATTATTTTGGAGCGCTTAAACCCAGGGTTTCAGCCTTTATGAAGGATTTGGACGAAGAGCTGTGGAAATTGGGTATCAGCGCCAAAACCAAGCATAACGAAGTTGCTCCTGCGCAGCATGAGCTGGCGCCGGTGTTCTCTACCACCAACGTGGCGACTGATCACAACCAGTTAACCATGGAAATCATGAAAAAGGTGGCCGACCGGCACGGCATGGCCTGTCTGCTGCATGAAAAACCCTTTGCGGGCGTCAACGGCAGCGGTAAACATAACAACTGGTCGCTTTCCACCGATACCGGCAAGAATCTGCTGGATCCCGGCGAGACCCCTTATGAAAACGCACAGTTTTTAGTATTTTTGACTGCGGTCATCAAGGCGGTAGATGAATATCAGGATCTGCTGCGGGTGTCTGTCGCTTCTGCGGGCAACGATCACCGGCTGGGCGCCAACGAAGCGCCGCCTGCGATTGTTTCGATGTTTGTGGGCGAAGAGCTGGAAGGCATCCTGGAATCTATCGAGAGCGGTTCTGTCTATCATGGCGCTGAAAAAGTGCAGATGGAGATCGGTGCGACGGTGTTGCCGCACTTTGCGAAGGATACTACCGACCGCAACCGGACCTCGCCGTTTGCGTTTACCGGCAATAAGTTTGAGTTCAGAATGCTGGGCTCGACCGTGTCGATTGCCGGCCCGAATATCATTTTGAACACCATTGTCGCCGAGGAGCTGCGGCAGTTTGCCGATCAGCTGGAAAAAGCCAAGGATTTTAAAGCCGAACTGCAAAAGCTGATCAAAAAGACGATCAAAGAGCACAAAAGAATTATCTTTAACGGCGACGGTTATTCGGCTGAGTGGGAGAAAGAGGCTGCTAAACGGGGCCTGCTGAACCTGAAAACCACGCCGGAGGCGCTGCCGACCTTCGTTTCCAAAAAGAATATCAAGCTGTTTACACAGCATAAGGTTTACACTGAATCGGAGATGCGCTCCCGGTATGAGATCATGATGGAAAACTATTGCAAGACCATCCATATTGAGGCTCTGACCATGATCGATATGGTCAAAAAGAGCGTGATCCCGGCAGTATTAGGCTATGAGAATGAGTTGATGAGCCTGGTTTCCGGCAAAAAGGCGCTTTCTGTGTCCTGCTCACTGGAAGAAAATTTGCTTGATAAGATTTCCAGACTGTCCGATTGCATGTATCAGAAACTGGGCGTTTTGGAAAATGCGGTATTGGGTGCGGACGAGATCACCGATACGCAGGAGCTTGGCACATATCACAGAGAGCAGATCTTCATGAATATGCAAAACCTGCGGGAGACGGTTGACGAACTGGAGACAATGGTATCCAGCGAATATTGGACGCTTCCTACATACGGCGAGATGCTGTACAGCGTTATATAAGACAATTGTATATTCAATACACAACGGTGTGTGCCGTACGGGTGGATTTTCCATATCCTCCTGTACGCACATGCCGTTTTTTGCTGCTGATCAATCGAAAGGGAGAGATTCTGGATGAGTAACGTTATGGAGCTGTTTTCCGACGTCAATACCATGTGGGTATTGGTCGGTGCGGCGCTGGTGTTTTTCATGCAGGCAGGTTTTGCGATGGTTGAAACCGGCTTTACCAGAGCGAAAAACGCCGGAAATATTATTATGAAAAATTTGATGGACTTCTGTATCGGAACACCGCTTTACTGGCTGGTGGGTTTTGGGATCATGTTTGGCGGTTCCGGCGCATTATTTGGCGGGCTGGATCTTTTAGGTCTTGGCGATTATTCTGCTATATTGCCGCAGGGCGTCAGCAAATATACGTTTTTTATTTTCCAAACGGTTTTCTGTGCGACGGCGGCGACGATCGTTTCCCTCCTGGTATTT
>CALWVC010000037.1 GCA_944384865.1 uncultured Clostridia bacterium | reverse complement strand
TTTCCGACGATCTACGCTATCTGAAACAGAAGATTGAGGCGGGCTGTGATTTTCTGACGACGCAGATGTTTTTTGATAATAATATTTTATATAACTTTTTATATAAAATTCGCGAGGCCGGCATTGTGGTTCCGGTGGTCGCCGGCATCATGCCGGTAACCAACGCCAAACAAATCAAACGCATCTGCCAGCTTTCCGGCACCTATCTGCCCCAGCGTTTCAAACAGATTGTAGACCGCTACGGTTCTGATCCCGCGGCCATGCAGCAGGCGGGCATCGCCTATGCCACCGAGCAGGTGATTGATCTGTTTGCCAACGGGGTCAACGCCGTTCATATTTATTCCATGAACAAGCCGGAGGTCGCTGCAAAGATTCAGCAAAACCTGTCTGAAATTCTGTAACCGCCGGCGGATCAAAAATCCTGTGCGAAAGGACTGGGCGATTTGGCTTTATCCGTCATCACGAAAACAGCAAACCCCGACGATGTCTGCATCGATATTGCCGAGGCGTTGCGTTATATGGGCTATAAACACGCGCAACCGGATCAACAGACGTTCGCGCTGTTACAGGATTGTCTCAGTGAACTGAAAAACGCCGTCAGCTATACCGCCTGCCTGTGTGAAATTTCCATATCTGTTCGGGATGACGAAATTGATTTTGGCTTTTTACAAATAAAAAGCCGGGATCTGTCTAAAAACCTTTCCGGCTGCGACCGGGCGGTGTTGTTTGCCGCTACAATCGGCGCCGGCGCTGATCGTCTGATTGCAAAATACGGAAAAATTCAACCTTCCCGCGCGCTGATACTGGACGCGCTGGGCTCCGCTGCTATTGAAGGCTGGTGTAACCTGCTCAATGAACAGGTGCGCGCGATCGCCCAAAAAAATAACCGGTTTTTACGCCCCCGCTTCAGCGCGGGTTATGGCGACTTTCCGATCGCTATACAGCCGCAGCTTTTAACCGCGCTGGACGCCCGCAGAAAAGCGGGCATTTACCTGACCGATTCCTGTATGATGCTGCCCACCAAATCGGTATCGGCAGTCATCGGCGTCTCAGACCGGCCCAAGGCCTGTAAAACCGGCTGTGAAATCTGCAGCCAAACCGAATGCGCCTATAAAGCGTAAAATCTAAATGAAAAAGAGGTTTTCTCATGCAATTGCTGGATCAGTTGAAACAGGGCTTATTATATTTCGACGGCGGAACCGGCACAATGTTTCAAGCGGCCGGGCTGGCTCCCGGCGAACTGCCCGAAACCTGGAACATCCTGCATCCGGATCGGGTCCGGCAGGTGCATCTGGATTATTTGCAAGCAGGCAGCGATATTCTCACCACTAACACCTTTGGCGTAAACGCTCTGCGATTTCCCGACGGCGGCGCATATTCGGTAGAACAGCTCACCGAAGCCGCCGTTTTGATTGCGAAATCAGCCATAGCCGCCTCTGGTAAGCAGGCCTATGTCGCGCTGGATCTGGGTCCTACCGGCAAACTGCTCCGTCCCCTGGGCGAACTGCGTTTTGAAGACGCGGTCGAGTTATATGCCCGGGTGGTAAAATGCGGCGTGCGCTGCGGCGCGGATCTGATTCTGATCGAAACGATGAACGACGCCTATGAAACTAAAGCAGCGGTATTGGCCGCCAAAGAGCATTCCAGTCTGCCGGTATTTGTCACCAATGTATACGATCAGAATATGCAGCTGATGACCGGCGCAGATCCCGTTGCGATGGTCGCGCTGCTGGAGGGTTTGGGCGTAGACGCGCTGGGGCTGAACTGCGGCCTTGGGCCGGAACAGATGGAACAGATCGTTCCGGTTCTGGCCTCTTATGCTTCTGTTCCGCTGATCGTCAATCCCAACGCCGGCCTGCCGCAGATGGTCAACGGTCAAACAGTATTTGACTGCTCTCCTGAAGTATTCGCCGCCTCCATGAAGCGCATGGTGCAAAGCGGCGCGCGGATCGTCGGCGGCTGCTGCGGCACAACGCCGGCGCATATCGCCGCACTGGTGCAGGCCACCTCGAAGATGCGCCCCGCACCCGTCACCCCGAAAAGCCATACGCTGATCAGTTCCTATTCTCACGCTGTGGAAATCGGCAAACGACCGGTCCTGATCGGCGAGCGGATCAACCCCACCGGCAAACCCAAGCTGAAAGCGGCATTGCGGGAACACCGATTGGAATATATTCTGGAAGAAGCAGTCAGACAGCAACAGGCCGGCGCCCAGATCTTAGATGTGAATATCGGTCTGCCGGAAATCGATGAGCCCGTGTTGCTGCGTGAAGTGGTGCAGGAAGTGCAGGGTGTGACCGACGCGCCATTGCAACTGGATACCTCTGACCCCCAGGCGATGGAACGCGCCATGCGCATCTATAACGGAAAACCGTTGGTCAACTCGGTCAACGGCAAGCAGGAAAGTATGGACGCGGTCTTTCCGCTAGTCAAAAAATATGGCGGCGCCGTCATCGCGCTGACGCTGGACGAACAGGGCATTCCCGACACAGCCGACGGCCGGGTACAAATCGCCAAAAATATCCGGGACCGGGCCGCAGAATACGGCATCGCCCCGCGGGATATCATCGTTGACCCGCTGGCGATGACCATCAGCTCTGATACCGCCTCCGCGCTTACCACCCTACAGGCCGTTTACCGGATCAAACACGAACTGGGGCTGCGGGTCAGTCTAGGTGTATCAAATATCTCTTTCGGGCTGCCCAACCGAGAAATTATCAACGCCGCATTTTTTGCACTCGCGCTGCAAAACGGGCTGGATTGCGCCATTATGAATCCATATTCCACAGAGATGATGAAATCTTACCACGCGTTTCTGGCGCTGTCAAATCAAGATCCAAACTGTGCCGATTATATCCGCTTCGCCACAACGCTTACCCCAGCGCCGGCCGCAGCCGCGCCTGTAGCCGTACCCACAGGCAAATCCAGCGCCGAGCTGCGCGAAGACGGGCTGTCTGAACTGTCTAAGGCAATCCTGCACGGCCTGCGGAAAAATGCCGGGCAGTTGGCGGAAGCCATGTTACAATCCCTGCTGCCGTTAGAGCTGATCAACGGTCATATCATCCCGGCGCTGGACACAGTGGGAAAGGGGTTTGAACAGGGAACCGTGTTTCTGCCGCAGCTTCTGATGAGCGCCGAAGCGGCCAAACAGGCCTTTGAAGCAGCCAAACAGGCCATGCAGTCCGACGGGCCCAAACAGCAAAAAGGCCCGATTATTTTAGCGACGGTAAAAGGCGATATCCACGATATCGGCAAAAATATTGTAAAAGTGCTGTTGGAAAACTACGGATTCCAGGTGATCGATCTGGGTAAAGATGTGGATCCGCAGTTCATTGTTGACGCCGCCGTACAACATCAGGTCAAGCTGGTAGGACTCAGCGCGCTGATGACCACAACCGTCCCGTCTATGGAGCAAACCATCCGGCTGCTGCACGAACAGGCGCCCTGGTGTAAAACGGTGGTAGGCGGCGCGGTGCTGACCCAAACCTATGCCGATATGATCCACGCTGATAAATATGCCAAAGACGCGATGGACACTGTACGCTATGCCGAATCGATTTTTGAATACTGAACAAAAAGCTTCCCGCGCGGGAAGCTTTTTGTTGTATTATAAAACAGATTTTCACTCACGCATGTTCGAGCAGCACATCACAAATGCTTCCGGCGGCAGGCGGGGCCAACAATCCCTTTTTCTGTGCTGCCGGACATATAACGGTTGCAAACAATGTTACAAACATGCTGCTGCATGCGCGTGTCACATCCTCCTGCAGATGCGCAGGAAACAGCTTTTTATATCCGCTCACATATTGCTTTACAGCAGTAATATAGTCAGACATACACGCCGCAAAGCATTCCTGCGACCACCGATCAAAATGCGTTTTCTGCTCTTTGGTAAACGCGGGCACACAGACCTTGCAGCCGCCGTCAGCCTCCCGCACCATATATCCGCCTGCAATTGCAGACGCCGCGGCATCCATATCATTGATTTTACACCCGTTCAGCACATCCTCACAGACGTTAATCTCATCCGTGTGCATCATGCGCCGGTAGGAAAATCCGTCAAAATGATAACTGTAATGCGCATACCGTCCGCGGCTTGCAAGATTGAGCGAAGCTTCAACGCCAAGCCCGCGGGCCGGATGCTGCGCCGCTGAAAGCAGATGCGCATGATAACACCACCGGCAGCCGTCATATCGAACCGGATGTGCAACAGAATCTACCGGATTATACCGGTCTTTCAAACAATCCAGCGCCAGCAGACCGTAAAGATACAACAACTCGTGTTCCCCCTTATTCGCGGTATAAACGCCCAATTGCCGCACCCGATCCGCCAAGCTTGTAAGGCCCCCGCAAATTTTTCAAGCAGCGGTTCAAATAATACGGAGACCCTGTCGGTATAAGCGCTTACCTGATCATCATAAATGAGAAACATCGTTTGAAACCGTCCTTTTGACGGTTCAGAAACAGCCTCGCGGGCCAGTAAATTTCCAATACGGTCCTCAACATAATAGGCCGGCACACCGCAAAGCTTTGCCAGTTCCTCCACCGTTTTCGGAGCTTGGTAGCAACTATAGAGGATATTCTGAGAAAGCGCGTCTGAGATATACACATGTGGAAACGGCTTCGTCGTGCCGTTGTATTCCCCGCTGCCGTTGATTCTGATCTGTAATTTCACAGGTTTCAATGCGGTTTGTTCCATATTAAAACACTCCCTTTTCAATTTGCTTCTCGCCGTATGAAGCCGCCATGTAACCGTCCCCTCCGGTATTTGCAGCTTCTCGGCGATCTGTTTTGTTGAAAGGCCGTCGTAATAGTGGAAAATGACAATTTCACGATAGATTGCCGATAACATGGCGATCCCCGAGCGCAACGCCGCGTAAACCTCTTCATTTTCAGAATCGTCGTGCGAATCATCCGGCAGATCGACCGGCAGTCCATAACAATACATCGCGCGCTGTTTTCCCATAAACCGCCGAAAGGTTTTTGTTACATTTGCGGCAACGCCCCACAGCCACGGTTCAAACCGTTCGGGATTTTGCAGCTTCGCAAGTTCCCGAACAGCTGTAAACAGAATCTCCTGCGCCAGATCGTCAGCTTCATCGCGGGAAAAGGTATGCCTGACCGCATAACCGTAGATTCGTTCCATATACCTTTCGATCTGTGCCGCATCCATCTGATCACCGCCTTTCACCTATAAAGTGCATCTGCACACCGTTTCATTGGGCGCATATGACATTTTTTCGATCAGCAAAAACCGCAAACAGGAAATTACCTGTCTGCGGTTTTTCATTTCGCACAAACGCCTGGTTTTCTTACCTTTTACAAAGCTTTCGATGATATGGGCGTCTATTATATCCGTCTGTTCGTCACGAATAAAGTGAACCCATGCAGCGCGGCACCTTTTTCTCTGTCAGTCGCCGACCTTTTTATACAGCAACGCTTCTTTAAAATAAAACCGGTAAAAGCCCAGCATATAAGCGAACATCGCTACCAGCGGGATCACCAGCAGCATGGACAGTGACAGCAGCACCGCTCCCCAAGTCAACGAAAAGATGGTTTCATCTACCGGCAAAATCGAAAGATTCAGCGGAAAATAAATCGAATGAATCAGTTTATAATAGCCGATAAATTTCTCGGTAATCCAACCAAACTTTGAAAACACCAGCAGCACGCCGCTGATTAACAGCGGCAGCTCTGCCAACAGCCCGGCAAAAAGCCCTTTAAACAAATGCCGTTTATACTGTCCGGTACTGTACAGCCCGCGGTCAACACTGCCTGCCTCCTGCGGCAGCGAATAGATCATCGCAACCGTCGCCAGAATACAACCGGCCTGCAGCAACGCCCGCAGCCACTGATCCGACACCGCCGCAAACACAAAAAAGCTGAGCAGAAAACAAATCAGATCTACGGCAGCGATCCGGATAAACAGCTGCAGCGTCAATACCGAAAACTTATTCTTTTTCATAAAAATGATCCTTTCCTATAACGCCAGACCAACCGCCATCGGCACTAATATCCCCAACAGCGCCCCGCCGAGCACCTCCAGCGGCGTATGCCCCAGTTCTTCCTTCAGCAGGTCAAACTGTTCCTCGTCTTCCTCCCGCACAATTTTATTAATCGCCTGCGCATGCTTGCCGGCCTGTCGGCGCACACCCATCGCGTCATACATTACAATACAGGCTAAAATAAAACAAATCGCAAAGATTGGCGATGCGACGCCTACCGTCCGGGCAGCAGCGACCGTCATGGAACAAACCATCGCGGTATGTGCGCTGGGCATCCCGCCCGCGCCGAATAACCGCTCAGCTCTGACTTTTCCTGTTACCAGCAACACAATCAAAAATTTACAGATCTGCGCAGTCAGCCAGGCAGCAACTGCCGAAAGCAGTATATAATTGCTAAACAAATCCTTTAACAACTGAAACCTGTCCTCTCCTATTGCATTCGTCCCGCCAATGCATCGGCCAGAATACCAAGATTTTCACAATTACCGATGGTCTGCAGCGCGGCCTTTGCCTGCGCTGTCAGACTGGCTGCCAATTGCGCGCTCTGTTCGACGCCCAATAAACTCACATAGGTATTTTTCCGGTTTTGAACATCTGACCGCACCGGCTTTCCCAGTGTTTTTGTATCGCCGATCACATCCAGTATATCGTCGCGAATCTGAAACGCCCGGCCGATACAAACGCAATATTCTTCAGCGGCGGCGGTCAACTGCGTATCCGCACCCGCTAACGCACAGGCAATCTGCCCGGCTGCCCGAAGCAGCGCCACTGTTTTTCCCTCCTGCAATTGCTGCAGCTGCTCTAACGTAATCTGTTTGCCTTCGCTTTGCAGATCTAAGACCTGCCCGCCGACCATGCCGGACATGCCCGCCGCGCCGGCCAACAACCGGACGGCCTGCGCCACAGCCTGCGGTGAAATAGCGGACGAAACCCGCGTTGTGACTTCAAACGCCAATGTCAGCAACGCATCGCCGGCCAACAGCGCCGTATCTTCACCGAACGCGATATGGCAGGCCGGTTTGCCCCGCCGCAAATCGTCATTATCCATACACGGCAGATCGTCATGGATCAACGAATAGGTATGCACCATCTCAATACCGCAGGCAGCAGGCAGCGCATCAGCCGGATCGCCGCCCAGCACCCGATAAAATTCCAGCAAAATTGCCGGGCGAAGACGTTTACCGCCCGCTGTTAAGCTGTATAACATCGCCTGTTTCAAAATCTCCGGCGCGTCCTGTTCAGACACAAACCGCTCCAGGCGCTGCTCCACCAAACGCGCATACTCCGTAAACACCCCGGGAACCCCCATATCACGCATCCTCCTGCGGCAGATCGCACAGTCTGGTAATCTGCTGCTTTGCATCGTCCAACTGCTTGCCGCACAGCTGCGCCAGCTTTGTTCCCTCTTCAAACAGCTTCATAGATTCTTCCAGCGGCAAATTGCCGTTTTCCAGCTGTTCGGTAATCTCCTGCAGACGCCCAAGCGCCTGTTCAAAGGTCAGTTTATTCTTGTCCAAACGATTCAGCCCTCATTCCCGTTGGTCGGTTCTTCTGTTATTATAGCACTCTTTTCTCCGTCATGCAATTTGATTTTCACCCGGTCGCCGCCCCGCAGTCCGGCCGCCTGTGAAACAATCTGACCTTGTTTGGTCACCACCGCATATCCCCGCAGCAACACCGACAGCGGGTTCATCGCCGCCAGACGGGAAGCCTCGGTGGAAAACATCGTTTTCCACCTTTCGATCTGCTGCTGAAACGCCGTTTTCATCCGCATCGACAACAGATCTGTATCCTGCCGCCGGCGATCCACCAAAAACAGCGGATCGCGCATACACTGCTTTTGCAGCAGCGTTTGCAGCTGGGTCTGTTTTTGCGTATATTGACGCTTAAGCAACGCGCCCAGCGTATACTGCGCGGCATATAACCGGTTTTTCAGCTCCGCCTGATCCGGGACCGCCAGTTCCGCCGCAGCCGATGGCGTCGGCGCCCGTAAATCCGCCACAAAATCGCAGATGGTAAAATCGGTTTCGTGCCCCACTGCCGAAATCACCGGAATCTCCGAAGCCACAACCGCCCGCGCCAGATCTTCATCGTTAAACGCCCCTACATCCTCCATCGAGCCGCCGCCCCGGCCGATAATAATCACATCAGCACACCGGCGTTCATTCACCTGCCGCAGCGCCTGCACCATTTGCGGCGCCGCAGTGTCCCCCTGCACCTGTACCGGACATAACACCACCCGCGCCACCGGATATCTGCGGGATAAAATATTCAAAATATCCTGTACCGCCGCGCCGGTTTCAGAGGTAATCACCGCGATACGGCCTGGGAACCTGGGAATCGGGCGTTTACGCGCCTGATCAAACAGCCCCTGCGTTTTCAGTTTTTCCTTCAGTTGCTCAAAGGCGACCGCCAGCGCACCGGCGCCCGCGGGCTGCATCTCTGTCACATACAGCTGATACTGCCCGTCGCGCTCATACAGCGATACCCGCCCGCGGCACAACACCCGCATGCCGCTTTGCGGCTTAAACTGCAGCTTCGCCGCATACTGACGGAACATCACCGCCTTGATCAGCGCGTTCTCATCCTTTAAAGACATATACAAATGCCCGGATTTATAATGATCTGTAAAATTAGAAATTTCCCCCATGATCCACAGATCATGTAAATGCACACTGCTCTCCAACAGCGACCGAACATACATATTCACCTGCGTTACAGACAAAATCCGCCGTTCATTTGTCTCGCTCATATACCGCTCCTCTGCTCTGAAATCGCTGCCAACACCGCTACGCCGGCTGCATTATCCGACGAAAATTCCGGATCGCAGAAAATCCCCCCACGCCGGGTCAGCCGTTCACGGATCAGCGAATTACGCATCACGCCGCCGGCATACACCACCGGCAGATCGCCATACTGCTGCCGCAGCCGGTCGGTCATCTCCTTGACCGTCTGATAAATATATTCGATCGCAAACCGGGCGATATCCGCCTCCGGCACGCCTTTTTGTTTCATCGCCATGCACCGGTTTTCTACGCCGGACAGGCAACAGTCCGCCCCTTTAAGCGCAGGCCGGATGCCCGATGGCTGCGCACCGTTTTGACTCAGCTTGTCCAACGTCCCGCCGGAAGGAAACGGCAGACCCAGCAGCCCGCCAACCCGGTCAATCACCTGCCCGGCGTTTAGATCCAACGTTTTTGCCGCTACTTCACAGCGAAAAATCTGCTGTCGATCCGGCGTAATCAGCAACGCCTCAGTCGTGCCGCCAGACACATGAAACGCTAAAAACGGCCGCTCCAATAGATCCAGCCGCGCAGCCGCATACAATGCTGCTGCCACATGCCCGTTTTGGTGCGCCGTCTCATAGCAAGGGATATTGTGAGAAACCGCGATACTCTGCGCCACAGCCTGTCCCGCCAGAAACACCGGCATATAAGACCCCGGCTGCATTCTGGGGCGGCTTGAAACGCCGACGGCTGTCAGCGCTGTTTCTCCATATTCTAAAAAGGCAGATTCCAATACCGCAGGAAGCTGCCTGATCTGATAAAATAACGCTTTGCTCTGTTGCAGGCCAAGCTGCCCCGGCACAACCGGCAACAGCTTTTTGCGCTGCACCATCCGTCGGCGCATCGGATCATAAACGGCAACAGAGGTGGTATAATTACTGGTATCGATACCCAGATATACACTCATAGCTTCTGTTCCCTAACAATGGCGCCCAACACCCCGTTTATGTAGGAGGCGTCTTTTTCACCACCGTAGGTCTTGGCCAGCTCCACCGCTTCGTTGATCGTTGTGCCGGTCGGGATTTCCGACTCAAACAACAGCTCATATACCGCCACACGCAAAATAGACAACGGCACCCGCGGGATACGCTGCAATTTCCAGCCGATGCAGTGTGCGCCGATCAGTCCGTCGATTTGCTCCAGATGCGCATATACGCCGCTGGCCGCCCGGACAATAAACGGATCTGTTTTGAACGCACGGGCCTCAACCGCCAGATCAATCAACTCGCTGACCGGCTCCTCCGGATGAAAGGTTTTCTCATACACCAGCGCCACAATACACTGTCTTTGTTCACTTCTTGTCATTTAAACCGCCGTTCTCCGCCGTATCAATACGGCGATTTTTTATTGCCGCTGCTCTGCCGGCTTCTTCAGATCGATCTCGCACACATGCACATTAACTCTGGTCACGACCATGCCGGTCATATTCTGTACCTGCTCCTTAACGCTTTTCTGGATCCGTTCCGCCAGCGCAGAAATTTTATAGCCTTCTTTCAGCCGCACATAAATATCAATTACCGTGCCGCTGCCGCTGGAAGATACATGCACCGCTTTGGCGGCCGACGAACTGTTAAAAAACTTTTTGATATTCATCGCCTTACTGACAACGCCTGCGACGCCCTCGATATCTGTCGCTGCCACCGAAGCAACTTTCGCCACCACGTCGTCGGAAATGACCACGTTCCCCGCACTTTTAAACCTGTTTTCCATGATGCTTTCCCATCCTTTCAGCGTTGCGCGGCTGCCGGCGCCTGTATTGCGAACCGCCACACATCGCATAGTTCCATACTGTTGATAGTATTATACCAACATTTCGGGCATTTCACAAC
>CALWVC010000036.1 GCA_944384865.1 uncultured Clostridia bacterium | reverse complement strand
GAAAGCCTCCTGTAGTCCGGCGGGGTTGCCCTGCCACGGCTTCAACCAGCCGGCGCCGGATATCTCCCACATTGTCACATAATTATCCAGCTGCGCCGCCTGTTCCGGCGTGCAGTCTGTCAAACCGGTTTTCAGCAGCATCAGCATGTCGTCGGCGTCCATCCCCTGGGTCGCCGCCAACGCATAATGCACCAGCCGGAACACCGCTTTATGCTGCACGCCGGCCCGCACATCCAGAAAAAACGGCACGCCGCGCTTCTCAAACGCCCGGTCGATCACGCCGCTGTACCGGCTCAGATCCCGGGTAATCACCGCAAAATCCCGATAACGAAAGCCCTGCTCCCGCACCAGTCGGTGAATCGTTTTTGCGGTAAAATCCGCCTCATCATATATTGTATCCGCCATATAAACACCGATCTGCTCAGCGGGATGATCATACTGCCCGGCGTCCGGCGCAAACAGGCCTCGTTCCAACGCGGCCAATGCCTGGCTTTGATACCGGCGGCTCTGCGTCAGATGAACCGCCGGCGCCACCGAAACGCCCTGCTGCCTGGCCAGCCGCTGCAACTGACGGCCGGTTTTTCGCACATTGGCAAAGGGCGAAAACGGCTGCTCGTCGGAAAGCGCGTCAGCTCCCAGTGTCACCACCGTCTGCGCGGCCTGGGCAAACAGCGGCTCCAACACCGAAAGCTGCTGGGCGGTAAAGCCTTTAAAGCCGTCGATAAACACCCGTTTGCCCGCGAAAAACGGGTGTGATGGCAGTGCTTTCGCTACCCGTGACAAGCCGTCTAACGGATCATAATAAGCGGCGTGCAACCGGGTCTCATATTCAGATAAAATCAACGCCGATTCATACAGCTTGGATTTTAAGATTCCCTGGGTGTTTTCAGACGCTGCCAGCATTTTCTCCGGCGGCAGGTCGGCATGCCGGGTTTGCTCAAACAGCGACAGCATCTGTCTGGCAAACTGCGGCTGCGCCGTTTGTCTGCGAAACAGTTCCAGCTGCGGCGCCACGGTCTGCAGAGCTAGTTCCATTAGCACCGTACGCCCGGTGGCATTGATCACCGGCTTGTCCGCACCGCCGTACAGTGTAAAAAACCGGTCGCACAGCCGGGTAAAGCTTAAAACCTCGACACAGTGCAGCCGGGCGGGGCCCAGCAGTCGCAGCATATCCCGCTCGGTCTCAAAGGAGGACTGCTCCGGCACGATCAACACCAGATTGTCCGCCCCCTGCCCGGCAAGCGCATGAATCTGCTCATAAACAGTATGGGTTTTGCCGCTGCCCGCGCGGCCCAAAACCAGTTGCAGCATGTTGCTTTATCCTTTCCGATCAGTATGGATTATATGCGCCGCGCGCTGCCTTCGCGCAGAACAATTAAAAGTTTAAATGTATTATATCATAAAATCAAAATTTTGAAAAATAAAAAATTTTCGTATATTTATCCTGTTTTCATTAAAAATAATAACCGGACGTGTATGTTCGCGTCTGCAAATTTTCAAAAAGGAGTCTTGCGCCATGTCAAGAAATGAGCAGAACAATCAAAATAAGCAGCAGAATCAAAACAACAACCAGAACAATCAAAACAACAACCAGAACAATCAGCAGAATAAAAACAACCGGAATCAGCAGCAGAACCGGAACAACCAAAACGATCAGGAAGACTAGTTCTGATGCGCGAAAAGTGCCGCAGTATAACACTGCGGCACTTTTCATTTTAAATCAGATTTTAATCCAAACACGCCGCGAGATAATACCCACGGCGCGTTTTGTGGTTTGTTACTGCGCCTGTTGCGGTTGTTCGGCCGGCGGATCCGTTTTTTCAGCGGCATCGGTAAAGATGAATTTACCATCTGAATCCACATCGCAAACGATCTGCTCGCCGGTTTTCACGCTGCCGTCGAGGATCGCCTCACTCAACGTGTCTTCAATCTTATTCTGAATCGCCCGGCGCAGCGGACGCGCGCCATAAACCGGATCGAAGCCTGCGTCAGCAATGGTATCTACCGCCTGATCAGTAAAGGTAATATCCATATCCTGATCCCGCACCCGTTTGCGCAGATTACCAAGCATCCGTTTGGCAATCTCACGGATATCCGCTTTCTGCAGCTGGTGGAAGACGATAATATCGTCTACACGGTTTAAAAATTCCGGCCGGAACTGTTTTTTCAATTCTGCCAGCACATCTTCTTTGATCTGTTCCTCCTTGACCTGCGCAGCTTCGCCAAACCCCAGGTTTTTACGCTCGGTAATCAGCCGCGCGCCCACATTGGAGGTCATGATGATAATGGTGTTTTTAAAGTCGACATGCCGGCCCTGCGAATCGGTCAGAACGCCGTCTTCCAGAATTTGCAGCAGAATGTTGAACACATCCGGGTGCGCTTTTTCGATTTCGTCGAACAGCAGCACACAATAAGGTTTTCTGCGAACCTTTTCGGTCAGCTGGCCGCCCTCGTCGTAACCCACATAGCCGGGCGGGGAACCAACCATCCTCGAGACGGTGTGTTTTTCCATGTATTCGGACATATCAAACCGCACCATCGCGTTTTCATCGCCGAACATCGCCTCTGCCAGCGCTTTACACAGCTCTGTCTTGCCGACGCCCGTAGGCCCCAGGAAGATGAACGAACCGATCGGCCGCTTAGGATCTTTCAGACCCACGCGCCCCCGGCGGATGGCCCTGGCCACCGCGGACGCCGCTTCATCCTGTCCGACGATTCGCTGATGCAAAATCGATTCCAGCCGCAGCAGCCGAGCGCTTTCCTCCTCGGTCAGTTGTACCACCGGTACGCCGGTCCAGCCGGACACGATCTGTGCCACCTCCTGCGGCGTTACCTCGCCGGAGGTATGCGCGTTATCCTTCTGCCAGGATTCTTTTTCCTTGCTCAGCTTCTGGTTGATCTCTTTTTCCAGATCCCGCAGCTTTGCGGCACGCTCAAAATCCTGCGAATTGATCGCGTCGGTTTTCTCGTCTACCGTCTGTTTCAGCTGTTTTTCCAATTCTTTGACTGCATCCGGCGCAGTAAACGCCCGCAGCTTCACTCTGGACGCCGCCTCGTCGATCAAATCGATGGCCTTATCCGGCAAAAACCGGTCGTTGATATAGCGGGAAGAGAGATCTACCGCGGCCTGAATCGCTTCGTCGGTGATCTTGACCTTGTGGTGCGCTTCATATTTATCCCGCAGCCCTTTCAGAATCAACACCGCTTCTTCCTTGCTGGGTTCGCCCACCGTTACCGGCTGGAACCGACGTTCCAGCGCCGCGTCTTTCTCAATATATTTACGGTATTCATTCAGCGTGGTCGCGCCGATCACCTGAAAATCGCCCCGCGCCAGAGACGGCTTGAGAATATTGGCGGCGTCTGCCGAACCTTCCGCCGAGCCTGCGCCCACAATGGTATGCAGCTCGTCGATGAACAAAATAATATCTCCGGCTTTTTTCACCTCGTCGATGGCAGATTTGATACGCTCTTCAAAATCGCCCCGATATTTGGTGCCGGCGACCATGCCGGTCAGATCCAGCGAAACGACCCGCTTATTTTTCAGCAGTTCCGGCACCTCGCCGGCTGCGATCTTGATCGCCAGCCCTTCTGCGATAGCTGTTTTACCTACGCCGGGTTCGCCGATCAGACACGGGTTGTTTTTGGTCCGCCGGGTCAAAATCTGAATCACCCGTTCAATTTCCTTTGCCCGTCCAATGACCGGATCCAGCTTCATTTCCCGGGCCTCAGTCGTCAGATCCCGCCCGAATTTGTCCAGGTTCGGCGTCTTGCTGTTCGGGTTGCCGCCGGACGCAGTCTCCGCGTCCAGCCCGCCGGTGCTGCCGATGGAGTTGAGCACCTGGTTTTCAATCTCTTTGGGATTGCCCGACAGCTCGCTGATAAAGTTGGTCGCATAATTGTCGCCTTCCTCCAGAATGCCCAGCAAAATATGCTCGGTGCCGACGGCGGCGACGCCCATGCTCCGAGCTGCGCTGATAGACAGCTCCAGAATCCGTTTGGCCCGTGGCGTCATATCGTCCGGCGTCAGCGTCGTCGGCATCCCGCGGCCCACCGTTTTTTCCACCAGTTCGGTCAGTTTATCGGCGGTAATGCCGCAGTCGTTCAAAATATGCGCAGCCGCTGAACTCTGTTCTTTTGCCAAACCGATCAGCAAATGCTCGCTGCCGATGTAGGTATGGCCCAGTTGCTGCGCCGCTTCAATGCTTAAATTCAGCGCGGTATTCGCACGCTGTGTAAATCCGTTAAACTTATACATGATCCAACACTCCTTTACTGTTGATTCAATTGCTGGCGCACCTTTCTCGCGCGCAGCTTATCTCTGGATTCCGCATCCAGCGCACCGCCCGCCTCGGATTGCAGCGACGCCGGACGGCAGGTTAAAATCAATGCGTCCACAGTCTCGATAGGCACCTCGGTAATAATGCCCATGCCGATCCCCAGCCGCAGCTTGGACGCCAGCCCCAAAAACTCATCGCCGGAGATCATCCGCGCGCTGCGCAGCAGCCCCAGCGCCCGAAAAACCATATCCTCCAGTTTATCGTGGTCGATCCCCTGCCGGGCCTGCCGCTCGCGGGCCAGAATCTGTTTGATCATCGCCGACAGATTATCAATCGCCGCTTTCTCGGAAATGCCCAGCGTGATCTGGTTGGAGATCTGATACATCGCGCATTTGACCTCGCTGCCTTCGCCATAAGTGCCCCGCATGGTCAGACCGATTTTCGAGATGGTATTTGCCAACTGCGACACAGTGCCCATGGCCTCCAGCGCCGGGATATGCACCATCACGCATGCACGCATACCGGTGCCCAGATTAGTAGGACACTCGGTCAGATAACCCAGATTGCTGTCAAACGCAAACTGCAGCCGCTGCTCCAGCAGGGTATCAATCTGTTCCGCCTTCTGATAGGCCTGCTCCAGCTGCAAGCCGGCGGCCAAAACCTGAATGCGGATATGATCCTCCTCGTTTATCATGATCGACACAGATTCGTCTGTGTTAAGCAACAACGCGCGGCCCTGACCGTTTTCGGCAAAATCCGGGCTGATCAGATGCCGCTCTGCCATGGCGTAAGCTTCATTGCGGGAGATTTTATCCATATCGATAAACCTGTAATCCGCCGCGACAGGATCACCGCTTTGCAGCAGCGCATCCGATACTTTCTGAATCACGTCATATTTCTGCTCCGGCGTCATTTTATTGGGAAACGGCATATCCTTCAGGTTCCGGGCCAGCCGGATCCGGGAGCTGACCGCAACGTCTTTCTGTTCGCCGGGCTGTAAATACCATTTACACATTACTGATCACCCTCCTGCTGTTCCATCCTGCGGATCTGATCACGCAGCTGCGCCGCCTTTTCATATTCTTCGCTTTCAATAGCCGATTGCAGCTGTTCCTGCAGTGTTTTCAATGCTCTTGCTGTCTTTGTGCCCTCGTCGGCGTTGCCGGGCACCTTGCCGGTATGATGGGTTTTTCCGTGCAGCTTTCGCAGCGACGGCAGCAGCTCGTCATAAAAGGTCTTGTAACATTCCGGGCAGCCCAGCTTGCCGCGCTTGGCAATTTGTTCAAAAGTACTGCCGCAGCCGGGGCATTTCACCGTCTCGGAAACCTCCGGAGTATCATTTTTGAATAACGACGCCCACAGGTCGCTTAAATCGAAAGGATTAAAGCTGGCCATTCCCAGCTTCATCGCACATTCCGGGCACAAGTGGTATTCGTGTGTCTGTCCGTTTACTGTTTGTTTGATGTGCGTAGTCGCCTGTCTTTTTCCGCAATTGATACATAGCATAAGCCCTTACCTCCTAAAATTATATACAGGATAACAGCATCTGTTTAAAAATCGCCGCCCGCAGCTTATTGCGCAGCGTGATGGGAACGTCGGTATAACAGGTATCCGACATTGCCGCATCAATCAACGACGCCGCCTTTGCCGGAATGAACCCCTCCACAGATAAATTATTGACCAAAATCCGCGCAGTGTTGGCGCTGATTTCATTGCCCACTGAATTCACCAGATGCATCAGCGCGCTGGACCGATCCACCTTGATTCGCCGGATCTTGATATATCCGCCGCCGCCGCGCTTGCTTTCCACAATATAGCCCTGCTCCGGCGTAAACCGCGAGGCAATGACATAATTGATCTGACTGGGTACGCAGCCATACATGTTTGCCAGCTCATTACGCTTGATCTCCGCCGTTCCGGCGTCCGAAGCCTGCAGCATTTGCAGGATGGCTTCGGTAATGACATCGCTCAACCGCACGTTCAGCCCTCCTTTTTGACCTTTACTGATCATATTGTACCCAAATGGTCAGAGAAAGTCAAATTCCTTTTTTCTTCATAGATTGCTAAAAATTCAATTTATCTTTTTATATCTTCTGTTTTTAAATAAATTCTAATTTATTTTAATTTTTTAATGTATAAAATAGCAATCGACCGGAACACATTTTTGCCCGCTGTATACACTGTTATTGAAGGCAGAAAGGGGGAAGCGATTCATGGGTTGTTTTTCAAATAACGGCTGCTGTGACTGGATCATCATTCTGATTTTGATCTGCGTTCTGTGCGGCGGTAACGACAGAAGCGGCTGTGGCTGCAACAATTGCTAACCATCTGAATAACGGCGGCAGCGCTCCGGGATTTCCGGGGCGCTGCTTTGCTTTTGCGCAGTATTTTTTATTATAATACATAACGCGGGGGAAATCACCGCACATTCAAACAATCCCGCGCCAAACAAGCATCTGAATCTCCTGTCGCATACTGACAGCGCTTTTGCTAATTTTCAAACCAACGGTCTGGGAAATATGACAGGTCCTCCAAAATCCGCTGTATTCGTCAAAATATGCTTGCGCCGGGGCTATGCAGCCCCTATAATATATAATAGGGGGATATTTTTAAAATCAAAAAGCAGGAGGCGATGCGGTTGCTGCACAATAAACTGTTAAAGGAAAAGGTATCCGAGTCTGTTTCCTCGGTACTGCCGATCACACTGATCGTATTTCTGCTCAGCATCACCCTTGCGCCGCTGTCGCTGTCCACCTTTGTGATGTTTCTGGTGGGCGCGGTCATGCTGATCGTGGGTATGGGGCTTTTCACGCTGGGCGTGGATATGTCGATGATTCCGATGGGCGAGGGCATCGGCGTGCAGATGAGCAAATCCAAAAAAATTCTATTATCTCTCACAGCCTGTCTGGTTTTAGGCGTGATCATTACCGTCGCCGAACCGGATCTGCAGGTGCTGGCCGAGCAGGTGCCTTCTATCCCAAATCTGGTTCTGATTCTCACCGTCGCCGCAGGGGTAGGATTTTTCCTGTTGATCGCGCAGCTGCGTATGCTGCTGAAAATCCCGCTGTCTTATACGCTGGTGTTTTTTTATAGCATCGTTTTTATTCTGGCATGGTTTGCGCCAGACGACTTTGTGCCGGTGTCGTTTGACTCCGGCGGCGTTACCACCGGGCCGATCACCGTGCCGTTTATCATGGCGCTTGGTATCGGTATGGCTGCGATCCGAAGCGATAAAAATTCCAGCAGCGACAGTTTCGGTCTGATCGCGCTGTGCAGCATCGGCCCGATCTTATCGGTTTTGCTGTTGGGAATCTTTTATAATCCCCAATCTGCTGTGGCCAGCGATGTACAGATCACGGATTACGGCAACACCCAGGCTCTGGCCAAAACCTTTGTTTCCGCATTTCCTGCATATGCGTGGGAGGTCGCCACCGCGCTGCTGCCCATCGCTGTGGTCTTCGTATTGTTTCAGATTTTCTCCCGCCGATTTCACAAACGTCAGCTTTTAAAAATTCTGTCCGGCTTCATTTATGCCTATATGGGGCTGGTATTGTTTTTAACCGGCGTCAATGTTGGATTTATGCCCGCCGGCCACTATATCGGCCAAACGCTGGCTTCCGGCGACAACAACTGGCTGCTGATCCCCATCGGCATGCTCATCGGCTATTTTATCGTAAGAGCCGAGCCGGCCGTACAGGTGTTGACCAAACAGGTTGAGGAAATTTCAAACGGCTCTATCACACAGAAATCCATTGAACACAGCCTGTCTATCGGTATAGCCGTGTCGGTAGGCTTGTCGATGATCCGCATTTTAACCGGGATCTCGATCATGTGGTTTCTGATTCCCGGTTATCTGATCTCGCTGACCATGACCTTTTTTGTTCCGCAGATTTTTACCGGTATTGCGTTCGACTCCGGCGGCGTCGCCAGCGGGCCGATGACCGCCACCTTTCTGCTGCCGCTGGCAATGGGCGCCTGTCAGGCCATGGGCGGCAATATTCTGACTGACGCTTTCGGCATTGTGGCAATGGTGGCGATGACCCCGCTGCTGACCATTCAGGTATTGGGCTTGACCGGTACGCTGAAAACCCGGCTGCAGCAAAAGCGTCTGCGCCAGCTGCCGCAGTTCGACGGCGTACGGGACTGCATTTTATATTTTGACGAATAGGGGGCGGCCGCCATGCAAAGCAAAGAAATTATCAAGCTGATCGTTACCATTGTGGAGCGGCGGCAGGGTGCTGTCATCGCCAGACAATATTCACAAACGGGTTCGTTTTTACATTTTCAGTGTTCCGGATACGGCACTGCCTCTTCCGAGCTGCTGGATGTGCTGGGCTTCGGCACCAGCGAACGGGATATTCTGCTCAGCTACGCCGCCGCGTCTACGGTAGATACGCTGCTGCACGATTTAAACAACGCCATGCGGGCCAGCGTCAACGCCAAAGGCATTGTATTTTCTATCCCGCTGACCGCCATCAGCAACCCGGTGGCCGCCAAACTGTTCGGCGATGTGCCTGTAAACTCGCAACAAGGAGAGATCGATATGCAACCGCAAAGCAATAACAGCCTGATTTTAGTGTTGGTCAACCCGGGTCATACCGACCAGGTCATGGATACCGCTAAACGGGCCGGCGCCCGGGGCGGTACGGTCATCCGCGCCCGCTGGGCCGATCCGGATCAGACCGCAGCTTCTAAATTTTATGGGATCACCGTCCAGTCGGAAAAAGAGCTGCTGGCCATCGTCGCTACCGCACAGACCAGAAATCTGATCATGGAAAGCATCAATCAGGAACATGGGCTGGACTCTGAGGCCGGCGCTATTATATGTTCGCTGGGGCTAGACAACGTCGTACGGCTCAATTAACGCCCCTGACGCCGATTTCCTCCGCCCGAATTCTGCCCGTGTCCGTTTCCAGCGCCTTGGTGTGTATCGCTGGCATTCTCATTCTGTTTGTTGCCCGATAAAGAATCTATTAAGTCGCGAATTTCCCGCATCGTCATATGTTGCAGTTCTTCCGGCGTAATGTCTGGATCAAGAGACTGCAACTCTAAAAAAGCTCTGTATTTTCCATATGAAAGCCCTATTTCGTGTGCTGTTGCGACTTCGTCTGAAGCAGCAGAATAGCAATAAATATTTTTCTGCCCCGCTGTATAGGACTCAATATCCGAAAGTATTCTTCTGCAACGTTGTTCATCAGATCCGATTACAGAAATCGTCAGAATTTCGTCTGCAGATAACAGATCCGTAATATTCTCAGTCTCTAAGATCTCCTGAATTGCCTGCGCATAGGTCATAAATCTTATATCCAATGAAGCGGCAAGCTCTTGTCCGTCATCGTTATAACTCTCTACCGAGACCACCCGGTCAAAGAAATTTACTCCCACCTCAAGCGATGGATTGATGTCGATACTGATCGTTGTGGCTGGTGTAAAATAAAACCAGCCTGCGCCGCCAATCAACAGCAGACACAAACATGCCAATATCGCAACCAGACGTCGCTTCTCTGTTTTATATTTTTGTTTTTCATATTGCTGTATTTTCTGTTTTAAAGCAGCTTTTGTTTTGTCTTTTAATGCCTGTTCGGCATGAATCTGCTGCAGCGCCTGATGAATTTTGTTATTCAAGCCCGTCACCCCCCAACTTTTCCTTTAACAGTTGTCTGGAGCGCGTAAGCAGCGTATAAACCGTATTGACATTTTTTCTAAGAATCCGACTGATCTGAGGTGCGGTATACCCTTCATAATAATGCAAATACACAACGTCTTTATACTTAAGAGGCAGTGACAGCACAGCCTCCAGAACCTCGGTATGATCCGGCTCCAAAATTTCCGGTTGTTCCATCAGTTCGTTTAACGATATGGTATGACTGCGGAAAAAGCGTTTAAGCACATCTTTGCACGCATTAATCGTTACGCGAATCAGCCAGGCTTTCTCGTGTTCTTCATTTTCAAACGACACGGAACTAACAACATATTTCAAAAATACTGTTTGAAATATGTCTTCAGTATCAGTTTCGTTTTTCAAATAGATCATACAAAGCCGTCGAACGGTATCTGCATACCGTTCGATGGCTTTGTTGACTTCTTGCTCGCTCCGCATGATATCTCCCTGTCATCTGTATTGTCTACACCGAAATTTCTTTTCCCGTTTCATCCCGGCACGCAAACAATTACCCGTCTCATACCGGTCGCAGACCCCGTTGCCGTCCGCGTCTGTATAATTCGCGTTTTGTCCTCCCTGGCTCGCGCCGTTGCCCGCGCCCGTCTCATACCGGTCGCAGACCCCGTTGCCGTCCGCGTCTGTATAATTCGCGTTTTGTCCTCCCTGGCTCGCGCCGTTGCCCGCGCCCGTCTCATACCGGTCGCAGACCCCGTTGCCGTCCGCGTCTGTATAATTCGCGTTTTGTCCTCCCTGGCTCGCGCC
>CALWVC010000035.1 GCA_944384865.1 uncultured Clostridia bacterium | reverse complement strand
CCGATTTAATGCAGTATGTGGATGTGTTGATCGCCAATGAGGAAGATGCGGCGGATGTATTTGATATCCACGCTGCGAAAACAGATGTCAATAAGGGTGAAATCGACCGGCAGGGCTATGAATCGGTAGCAAAACAATTGGTGGATACTTTTGGGTTTCAGAAGGTTGCTATTACGCTGCGTGAGTCTCTGTCTGCTTCAGACAACAACTGGTCCGCTTTGCTCTATAACGGCGAAAAAGCGTTGTTTTCAAAAAGATATCATATACATATTGTAGACCGGGTAGGCGGCGGCGACAGCTTCGGCGCCGGCCTGATTTATGGTTTGAACCGCGGGTATACCGATGCCGACGCGCTGGAGTTTGCAGTGGCAGCCTCTTGTCTGAAACATACGATCGAAGGCGATTTCAATATGGTTTCAGTGGAAGAGGTTCAGGCGCTGGCGGGCGGCGACGGCTCCGGCCGGGTACAGAGATAAACGGCGGGCGGCTTTATATTGGCCGGGGGAAAAACAGACAAACAGCCGCCGCGCGTGAATATGAATATCGTGACGATTTGCCGGAGGCTTTCAGAGTCCGCCTGCAGGGCGTCTGCCGGCCGGGCGGGCTGTATCAAAACATTGAAAATCCACACATGGGATTGTTTTACCGGATATTAGAAAGCGCCATGGCGCGATAGAACTTAACACATATACAATAGCTTGCTTTCCGGCATTTTTTGCGCCAGTTGTTGCGATAAAAACAGTTCCGCCCGGCGGCGTTGTTCACCGTGATAATAATATTTACCCGGGCCGCGGCCCGACATCAGCGTAGGATCGTATAATTCGGGCGCGTCCGGAAAAGCATCGCGGTTGATCATGCGGTGAATATAGCTGTAGGTCATGAAAATGACTTCAACGGTCAGTTTACTTTTCAGCTTTGATGGAAGTATATCGGCCAGTTGCGTGATCAGCTGTTCGTATTGTGTCTCCCAGTCGGGCAGCAAAATAACCGGCGCAATCAGAATACCGCACGGGTAACCTGCATCATACATTTTTTGCAGTGCGGCTAACCGTTTGAACAGCGGAGAAGTGCCCAGTTCGATTGTCCGAATGATTCGTTCAGGGTTTATGCTCATTCTGAAAATGGTTTTACCCTGGTGATGGAGCGGCAGCAGCGGTTCTACCATGTCAAATTTGGTGGGAAAGGTGATTTGTCCTCGCCCGCTTTTTGCGAACAGTGAAATCGTCCATTCCAGATTATGTGTGACGGTGTTTTCCAACAGCAAATCGCTGTTGCTGCCGATTTCATAGACGGCAGGTTTCGCTGTTTTTTGAGAAAAACGACACAGCTTTTGCAGCATCTGTTCGCGGTTGACAAACAGCCGCAGATAGGCGCATTTATTATAGTGGCAAACCAGATAACAATATAGACATATCGCCGTGCAGCCTGATGAAGTATAGGGAACCAGATAATCGGAGATTTTTTGGTTTTCGGTATACCTGTGGGTTTTGCGAACGCCGATAATCAGATTGCGTTTCATGCTGGCAAACGCAGCGTTGGGCTGACGGCGCATTTGCGAAATTGCGTTATGTGATTCGATCGAGTGCCACGTAAGGGCGGAATATTGCTGTTTGAGCTGTTTGCCAAGGGGATAGGAAAGTGCGTCTGGTTCGTAATATACCGCTTGAAACTGCATAAGATTGTTCTGACTCCTTTCAATGTGCGCCGCCGCGGGACAAAATCTGATATTTTTTGATTTTGCGCTTGACAAAAGCCGTTATCCATATTATAATTTGATTTGTCGTCTGAAAAATGCGGCGTAATATATGGTGGGTATAGCTTAGTTGGTTAAAGCGCCAGTTTGTGGCACTGGAGACCATCGGTTCGAATCCGATTATCCACCCCATTTGATAAGACTCTGTGATTGCAGAGTCTTATTTTTTTGTAAAAAAATCCAGTTTTATGGGTATTTGAAACAGAACGCGATACATTAAAGATATGGTATACAGACTTTATTTATTGGCTGTCAGCGCAAATACTTCCGCAAATAAAGACGGATCCGATGTCAAAGATACATACAGAACAAAACCTGCGGGCAACATCGCAAGCATTGTTTTGAAACAAAATTTTACAAAAGGGCGGTTTTATATAATGAAAAAAGCAATTCAAATTTTTACATTGTGTTTGTCGCTGCTGTCCGGTGTAGCCTTATCCGCACAGGCTTACTACAGCAGTTATCTGCCGGATTATTATCAGATCGAAAAAGGTTCACAGTTGTCTATAGAGAGTAGTATGCCGATTTCTGCCGCGCGGGTCAGTCAGATCGACACAGTAGATCAAAAACAGAATATGGGCAGTTCTACCAGCGTCATGCAGTTAAAGATGCTTGGGTTTATTCCAATTAAAGCTGTAGCTGTTGATGAGATCGACGAACTTTCTGTAGCGCTGGGCGGGGACAATTTCGGAATCAAAATTTTTACCAGTGGTGTTATGGTCGTAGGAATGACTCAGGTGGACAGCGAACAGGGGGCAATCAATCCTGCAAAAAACGCGGGTATACAAACAGGTGATATCATTTTGACCATTAATGGGCAATCTGTTTCTTCCAATGAAGAGGTTGCGAAGATGATTGAGGATAGTAATGGGGAAGAAATGACCTTTTATATGCAACGGGAAGAAAAAAACTTTACGGTTAAATTTCGGGCGCTGCGGTCGCTGACCGATCAAAAATATAAGGCGGGTCTATGGGTGCGGGACAGTTCCGCTGGTATCGGTACAATGACATTTTATAATCCGGTCACCGGTGTTTATGCAGGGCTTGGACACGCAATCTGTGACGTGGATACAGGATTAGTATTACCACTATCTTCAGGAGAAATCGTTGGAGCGCAAATAAATGCGATCAATAAAAGCACTGGTGGAACAACCGGGGAATTGTGCGGTAGCTTTACGTCGGAAACGCTCGGAGATTTGCAAATGAACTGCGAACTGGGTGTATATGGCGCATTGCTGCATCCCGAAACGTCACAAAACATTGTAAAAATTGCGCTTAAACAGGAGGTTCATACCGGATCGGCACAGATTTATACCACAGTAGATAATGAAGCGCCGCGTTATTATGACTGTGAAATTCAGAAAATCGTCTATCATAATACAAGAACGCAGAATATGGTCGTTAAAATTACCGATACGGAGCTTTTGGAAAAAACCGGCGGGATCGTGCAAGGAATGAGCGGTAGTCCGATCGTGCAGGATGGAAAGCTTGTCGCGGCTTTAACCCATGTTTTTGTAAATGATCCGCAATGCGGCTATGCTGTTTTTGCCGAAAATATGTACAATCAATCGCTTGCTGTTGAAACAAAAAAAGCATCGTAAATTGTGCACAAAAATCAAAATGCAAATATATGCTATTTTATTCCAGCTCTCCTCTTGCAATAAATTCTAATATATGGTAATATTAGATAGCAAATTATTGAAGGAGGCATAATGAATGAAAAATAAGTTAAAAGTGCTCATAGCAGATAATACTACAGAATTTTCTGCAGAGTGCGGAAAGCTGTTGAATTCATATGGTATGGAGGTGATATATACACAAAAAGACGGGATAAAACTGATGGCAGAAATTAAAAACCGACATCCAGATGTGGTTGTAGCAGATGTTTTTATGCCGCATATTGATATTTTGGGTGTGCTGGAGCAGGTAAATAAGCTCGATCTATCTCCGAAACCGCTAATTTTTGCCATGTCGAATTTTGATAATCCCCGCCTGGAGCAGCAGGCGTTGCAGGCGGGCGCCGCTTATTATATGCTAAAACCCTTTGATGGGGAAACACTGGCACAGCGAATCATACAAATGACGGGCTGGCAAAGCGAAAGTCTGCCTGTTAAGCTGCAGCTTCCGCGCAACGAGGTAGATCTGGAACTTATGGTAACCGACATCATTCATCAAATCGGTGTTCCGGCACATATTAAAGGCTATCATTATTTGCGTGAGGCGATTATGCTTTCTGTTAATAATCCTGAAATGATCAATTCCATCACCAAACAACTTTATCCCACCGTCGCAAAACGGTTTCAGACTACGCCCTCCAGAGTAGAGCGCGCCATCCGCCACGGCATAGAGGTGGCTTGGGATCGGGGAGACGTCGACGTTTTGAATTCTTATTTTGGTTATACGATACATATCGGCAGAGGAAAGCCCACCAACTCAGAGTTTATCGCAATGATCGCGGACAAGCTTCGTTTAAAGCTACGCGCATCGGCTGCGTCGGCATAAAAGAAACACCATGTAAAAGCGGCAGGTAGATCTGCCGCTTTTTTTAGTTGCCATAAAATTCATTTCTACCACAACTTGTGGTTTACATAATAAGTATACATAACATTTTAGGCACTTAACATAAAACAATTAACATAAAATTGTTACTATCTATCAATATTTGAGATTTTTGTTTTTTTGCGTTGCATTGCCCAAACCTATTTGTTATAATTGCAATATCTTTTGTTTGAAGAGGGGATACCGTTGAAGGTTGGTATTATTGGCGCGGCAGGCAATATGGCGACCGCTGTGATCCAGGGGCTTTTAAAATCAAATTATGTCAACCCGCAGGATCTTTACTTATTTGATCGCGACTGCGAAAAACTGAGGGTTTATGGGGAGCAATCCGTACATATTTGCAGTTCGAATATCGAAACGGTTGAAAAAAGTGATTATATTATTTTTTGTGTAAAACCTCAGGTTTTGCCGGATGTTTTGGATGAGATCAAAACCGCAATTACGCCGGACAAGTGTTTGGTTAGCATCGCAGCCGGTGTGCCGATCGCTGCGATTAAAAAAGCGGTTGGTTTTGACTGTAAGGTCATTCGCGTGATGCCTAATACGCCGATGCTTCTATTGCAGGGAGCGTCTGCGCTGGCTTATGAGCCGCCAGTATCCATACAGGAATTTGAAGCGGTAATCAAGATTTTCGAAACCGCCGGGCTGGCGATTGCCTGTGAAGAAAAACAGCTCAATGCTGTTACGGCGGTCAGCGGCAGCGGCCCTGCTTATGTATTTGCGCTTGTCAAAGCTATGGTGGAACAGGGTGTTGCTTTAGGATTGGATGAAGACATGGCCTCTAAGCTGACGTTTCAGACTATGGCCGGTTCCGCGAAGATGCTGCAATCCAGCGGCAAAACACCGCAGCAACTGATTGATATGGTGACTTCACCCAAAGGAACAACGCAGGCAGCTTTGAAATATTTTGCTGAACATCATCTGGACGGTGTGATCAAGGGCGGTATGACCGCCTGTAAAAATCGGGCGGACGAGTTGGGAAAATCTGAATAAGTTGTCCATCGCCGGCATAAGTATGAAACAGAACATGCTTATGGAGGCTTTTATGAACAGGTATTTGTTGCAGGATGGTATCAGTCATGCCGGTGGATTTTTTCGTAAAAACCGCGTGTTGATCGCGCTGTTTTTGGTTTTTCTGCTGTCGATGATGATAGGCGCCTGGGCGATCGGCGTCGCACCGAATACAGATTGCTATGGGATGGAATCTGTCTTTGAGGCGTATCTGTCTTCTCGCAGCGGACAACCTTTTTACATAGTTTTGCTTTCTTCGTTTTTGGCGCAGTTGATGTTATTTGTTGCCGCATATGTTTTGGGTTTGTGCGCGCTGGGTTTTGTCGCCGCTTTTGGAATCGTTATTTTCAAGGGCGCTTCCGTGGGTATGGTCGGCGGTTATCTTTATTTGATACATGGATTACAGGGCGTGGGCTTTTTTGCATTGATACTGTTACCCGGGCTTTTTGTTTCCAGTTTGCTGTTGTTATTGGCGGCGAAGGAATGCTTTTGTTTTGCCGTGCGGCTGTTTCGCGTGTTGCTGACCGGTTCCGGCATTGAGCCGGTTCGGGATCTGAAGTTGTATTCGCTCCGGTTTGTAGTATTGCTCGCCGGCGTTGGTTTAACGGCAGCGATTGATGCGGTAATGTCCGCTGCGTTTATCGGTTTTTTTCATTTTTAAAAAAAGGGGGGAGTGCATATGGAATATTTAGACTCGTATGCAGGTTATCTGCGTGAAACCAAAAACGCATCGCATAATACGCTGGAATCTTATCTGCGGGATATCCGTCAGTTTTTAGCATTTTTAGATCATGAGTCGCAGCCGCTTGAACAGGTTACCGCGCCCGTGATTGAGCAGTATCTGCATGTTCTGCAGCAACAGGGCAAAACGCCTGCGACTTTAACGCGCTCGCTTTCTTCTGTTCGATCTTTTTTTAATTATTTGATCATGCAGCATGTGATTCAGATGAATCCTACGCGGCAGATCAAGTTGGACAAAGCGGAAAAAAAGCTGCCTGAGATTTTAACCAAAGCGGAAGTGGAAGCGCTTCTGCGCCAACCGGATCTGTTGACCGTAAAAGGCTGCAGAGATCGGACGATTTTAGAGCTGTTGTATGAGACAGGTCTGCGGGTAACAGAGTTAATTGATCTGAATGTTGATGATCTGAATATGCAGCTTTCGATCTTGACGGTCCGAACCGATCGGAAAGAACGGATTATTCCTCTGTATAACGCCGCAATCAAAGTATTGTCGGATTATATGTTGCGTATACGTCCGGCTATTGTAAAAGACCGAAGCGAGAAGTCGCTGTTTTTGAATATGAACGGCGACCGTCTGACGCGGCAGGGCCTATGGAAAATAATCAAGTATTATACCCAGGCTGCGGGTATTCAGAAGTCTATTACGCCCCATACATTGCGGCATTCTCTGGCGGCACATATGTTGGAAAACGGAGCAGATCTGAAAGATATCAAGGAAATTCTCGGCCATACCGATATTTCTTCTACGCAAATTTACGGTCGGTTGGTAAAGAATAAATATGCAAAATCGTTTAACAGATTTCATCCCAGAGCGGATGTGTAAAATTAAAGGAGTGTAGATATTGGCAAAGCAGCAGTTGGAAAAGAATGCGCTATCTCGTTATTTTGAGGCTTATAAAGAGCAGTTTTTCAAAATTTTAATTATGAATGCGATTTTTGCGACCGCGGCGATTGTTTGTATGTTTTTATCCATGGGTCTGGCAACGCTGCTGCAAATGTTGTTTGGAGACCTCTGGTTTTTGAATTTTTTTGTATTTTTACCTTTTATATTATTGGGGCCTGTTACGGCGGCCGTTATAAAGCTGTGCAGGGATTACGTCCGCGGGGTGCCGGGCTTTTTTTATGACGATTTTAAAGCTGCGTTTTTATCTAATTTTAAACAGAGTCTATTGACTGCATTGTTGCAGTATATTGCCGTGATGCTGCTGTATGTGGCGTATTATTATTACAGCACTGCGCCGGCCGGATGGTTTTCTACATTGGGTCTGGGCGTTACATTCATGTGTATCACGTTTTTGATATTTATGAGTTATTATATTTACATGATGATTGTAACGCTGAAACTGAAACTGCGTCAGATAATTAAAAACGCCGCGATTTTCATGTTTTTGTGTTTGCCGCGTAACCTGCTGCTGACGTTGATTTTAGCGGTTTGGCTGTTTTTGGCTGCTGTGTTTGTTTATGCTGCGATAATGACAGCAAACGCTATTATCTGGGGCTTTTTGATTTTGTTTGCATTGCTGCTGTTTTTTGGGTTTATCTTTTATACGGTTGCTTTTTTTACCTTTCCGCCGATTAAGAAATATATTCTGGATCCGTATTATGAGAAGCATCCGGAAGAAACTTCGGAAGCTGTTACCGGTGAGATTGATATGCAGGCCGGATTTTCTGAAAAGAAGGAAGAAACGCCGGAGTTTGTATATCATAATGGAAAAATGGTGCATCGTTCGGTGTTTGAGCAGGAGCAGGTATTCAGCGATCAGCGTCTGTTAAAGCCGGATGACGATGAAGACCAACCATCAAGCGGAAAACATAAAAAATAGTTTTATGACGGTTTTATCGTCGGCTATCAGAATGTTTTGTATAACAGGGCAATCAAAACAGGCGTAAAAATAAAAAAGCCTCTGATAGATGTTCAAAGCTGTGTCAAGTTTTTAAATTATAGTTGAAACAAACGAAATATGGTCTGCCAGCCGTGGCCGGTCTGTGAAATGTTCATTTCACAGACCGGCCATTTTGCATTGTGTAATCGTGACGCAGTGTGCAAAAGAGCAGAAATACCGCAGTATCTATTGTTTTGTCATAATTGGGACAAAGCGTGCATAATATCCTGTAGAACGCGCAGGAAAAGGGGAGATGCAGCCGATATAGATTATGCATTCCTCTTTTTGCCAAGCTCTTATCCTTATACTGCACAGATAAGAACCTGTTTTGAAAATTTCATGCCGGTGTGCAGCGGCGGAATGGAGTAACCACATGGATATGCAACTGACCTATCGCGGTGTGTGCGTAGACGAACCGCTGTACAACGACAGTGTAGAGCAGGCAATCGACTGTGAATTCACGCTGCCCGACTACTGCCCGGATATTCAGAAAATTCTGAAATGCACACTTGTTCCGAAAATCAACAGCTGTCTGGTATCTAACAATCTCATTACGGTAGATGGAACGGCGTATATCACGCTGTTATATTGCAGCAAGGAGCAGGGCGAACTGCGCGGCTATGAGGTGCCGGTGAGCTTTTCGAAAAATCTGGATACAAAATCAGACTGTTCCGGTGCGAATGTCAGCGCGACAATCAAAACCGATTATGTGAATTGCCGGGCTGTGAACGAACGAAAACTGGATATTCACGGCGCGGCGACACTGCATCTGAGCGTTACCAAATGTATGGAAAAAGACGCGGTTTCTGATTCTACCTGTTCGGATATTCAAATTCGCAAGACGACGATGCCCATATGTGAAACCATCGGCTGCCGAACCAAGCAATTTACAGTGCATGAAGAGCTGGAGTTGGGGCAGTCCAACGGTTCGCTGCTGAATATTATAAAATATGACGCGGAGGCTGTATTTGACAGCTGCAAAACCGTGACGAACAAAGCAGTAGTTAAGGGCAGCTTATGTATCCGGTTGCTGTATTTGTCTGAAGATCAGCGCTATGAAAAGGCACAAACTGAATTTCCGCTGAATCAGATTGTTGAACTGGACGGACTGACAGAAGACGCAGCCACCTTTGTTAAAATGGATGTTTGTGCCTGTGAACTCAAGCCTTATACCAATGCGGACGGAGAGTGCCGCAGTATCATGATCAGTGTAAAGGTCAATATTACCGTTTGTGGCAGTAATGCTCGAGAGGAGCAGCTGGTTACCGATGCATACTGTACGCGCTACGCATTGGAGCCAACAAAAGAAAAGCTGCTGATTCGGCAGAGTATAGAGGATGCAAGCTGCACTTTCAATGTCAAAAGCAATCTGCAAATCAACGGCGGTGTTGGGGATATTATTGATATCTGGTGCATGGTAGTCAACAGCAGCTTTTCTTATGAAAACGGTGAGCTGGTTTGCCGCGGGACAGTAAATGCAGGCGTGTTGGCTACCGACGCGAGCGGCAGCTGTAGCTATTATGAAAAGCCTTTTGATTTTGAGCATCGCCGGCAGATGCAGCATCCGTTTTCAGAGTCGGATCTGACGCTGCGTGCTGAAAATTGCAGCTACAGTATCAGCAGTGATGAAACGGTGGAAATGCGCTGTGATTTGCAGCTTTCAGGCACTACAAGCTATTTGCAGCAAACCAATTTGATCACCGATCTGACACTGCATGAGGATCAGCCCAAACAGTTGGGCGATCTACCGGCAATGACGCTGTATTTTGCCAACGCAGGAGAAAGTGTCTGGGATATCGCCGTTCGATATAACACAGCTGCCGATGTGATTATGGAGCAGAATAAGCTGACCGGAGATGTTTTAACTGCTGATAAAATGCTGCTGATTCCCAGCATTGTCTAAAAAGGGGTGATTGAGATGGAAGAACGCAATATTTATAAAGATATCGCACAGCGAACCCAGGGTGATATTTATATCGGCGTGGTCGGACCGGTTCGAACCGGGAAATCCACCTTTATCAAACGGTTTATGGATACATTGGTGTTGCCGAATATCCAGCAGGATTACATACGGCAGCGGGCAACAGATGAACTGCCGCAATCCGCTGCCGGACGAACAATTATGACCACCGAACCAAAGTTTATTCCGGAAGAAGCCGTTACGGTAGAGCTGGAAGACAACGCGACTTTCAATGTGCGGATGATTGATTGTGTGGGATATATTGTTCCCAGCTCTATCGGATATATAGAGGAAAATCAGCCTCGCATGGTGATGACGCCATGGTATGAAGAACCGATTCCATTTAACATGGCTGCGGAAATCGGCACCAGAAAGGTGATCAACGAGCATTCGACGATCGGGCTTGTCATTACGACCGATGGCAGCATCAGCGATATCGATCGGGAAGAATACGAAGAGGCGGAGCAGCGGGTGATTACCGAATTGCAGGAAATCCACAAGCCGTTTGTGGTTTTGATGAACTGTACCGAACCTGCGTCTGCAAAATCGGTAGCACTATGTGAAAACATGAGCAAAAAATATGGGGTTCCGGTTATGCCGGTCAACTGCCTGGAATTGGACGAAAAAGAAATACGTGAGATCATTTCCAAAGTATTATTTGAGTTTCCTGTGAAAGAGATTGCCATCGAACTGCCCAAATGGATCACAGCGCTGGGTGTGCAGCACTGGGTGCGCAGGGACATCTGCGACGCGGTTTTAAATGCGGCAGATGGTTTGCAGCACATCCGCGATTGTAATGGTATGTTGGAAAAAGTGAAAGAGTGCGAGCAGATTCGCGATTGTAAAATTCAGTCGGTTGATCTGGGACAGGGTAGAGTAAAAATAGAAGTTTCTGTAAAGCCGGAACTGTTTTATACTATTTTGTCTGAGCAGACCGGTTTACAGATCGCCAACGATAAAGAGCTGAT
>CALWVC010000034.1 GCA_944384865.1 uncultured Clostridia bacterium | reverse complement strand
TCAAACGGTCACCTCTATCTGCTGCGCATTACCGATATCACCGAGCAGCAGCGCAACGCGCTGATCGACCGGATGGCCCAGCGCGGCGTGGCATGCAATGTACATTACAAGCCACTGCCGCTGCTGACCGCTTACCGCAATCTGGGCTTTGACCCGGCCGATTACCCGCATGCCCATGACCTGTATAAGCAGGAGATTACACTGCCGCTGCATACCAAAATGACCACCCAGGACGCGGCCTATGTGGCCGATTGCCTGCTGGAATTATTACAGACTGTATAAACAACGAGACCGGAGACCTCTCTGGTTTTGGATATTTCACGCCGGGAACCCGGCTGATTCGAAAGGGAGAATTTTATGCTGCAAGTGCGCAATCTGACCAAGCTGTATGACAAAACCCCCGCCTGCAACGATCTGAGCTTTGACGCAAAGGGCGGCGAGATCACCATTTTGGCCGGGCCCAACGGCGCCGGAAAATCTACCGCAATCAAATCCATTGTCGGCCTGCTGCGGTTTTTCGGGCAGATCTCCATTGACGGACATCCCAACAAATCCATCGACGCCAAGCAGGTGTTGGGTTATGTGCCGGAGATCCCCAACCTTTACGAAGCGCTTACCGTAGGCGAGCATCTGGAATTTATTCGCCGGGCTTACGGGCTGGATCAGTCCAACGAGCCCTATGAAGCCGAGTTGCTGCGCCGGTTTGAACTGGAGGATAAAAAAGATAAGGTGGGCAAGGACCTGTCGAAAGGTATGCAGCAAAAGGTCAGCATCTGCTGCGCGCTGTTGCACCATCCCAGGCTGCTGTTGCTGGATGAACCGCTGGTCGGGCTGGATCCCCACGCCATCAGGCAGCTCAAGGAGCTGCTTGGCGAGTTGCGCGCCGGCGGTACGGCGATTCTGGTCAGCACCCATATGCTGGACAGCGTGGAGGATCTTTGGGATACGGTACATATCATGATGAGCGGGCAGATCAGGGCCAGCCGGACCCGGGCGCAGATCGCCGAGAGCAACGAAAGCCTCAGCGACCTGTTTTTCCAGATCACCGAGGGCGCGCCCGCGGAGGAAGCAGAATGAACGCGATCTTATTTTTATGGCGAAAAAGCCTGAAAAACCGGATTTTACAACTGAAAAACCAGCCGGCACAACTGATATTGTTTTTATTTTTGGCCGTCATGATCGGCATCGCGGTATTCGGCTCTTTGCAGATGCCCGACGATATCCTCGACATCACGCCGGCGCAATCGGCCGCACGGTTCGGCGCGGTTGCATTTGTTTTGCCGCTGCTGTTTTATCTGCTCAACGCCTGGAGCGGCTTTTCCAGGTCTGCGGGATTTTTTTCGATGGCAGACGTGCATCTGCTGTTTCCCGCGCCGATTTCACCCCGCAAAATTTTGTTAACCGGCCTGGTCCGGGGCGTGGGCGTCTCTCTGCTGGCGGCGGTGATTCTGCTGGCGCAGGCCGCCAACCTGAAAAACATGACCGGCGTGGGCTTTGAAGGCATTTTAGCGCTGATGGCCGGCGTTATTCCCGCGATGCTGCTGGGGCAGCTTTCCGCCGTGGCGATCTACCGGTTTTGCCTGGGCGGCCGCGGGCGGAAAATTGCGCTGCAATGTGTGTTGGGCGCGATTCCGCTGGTATTGCTGGCGGCGGTGTTGCTGGCATATAGACAAAGCGGCGATTTATGGGGTTCGGTTCTCAATGTGCTGAACGCCGGCTGGGCGCGCTGGCTGCCGGTGGCCGGCTGGGGGCAGGGGGTATCCTGCGGGATCCTGTATGCCGACTGGGGCAGCGTGGCGCTGTTTGCCGGGCTGCTGCTGGTATTTGCCGGGCTGTTGATTTTGATTTTTGTACTGGGCGACTGCGATTATTATGAAGATGTGATCGGCGGCGCCGAGCAGCGCCAGAAGGCCAAAGAGCTTGTCAAGGCCGACGGCGGCAATAATATACGTGCCGCTACGATGAACCGTAAGATCCGGGTGAAGGATACCGGTATCGGAAAGGGCAGCCGGGCCAGCGCCATCTTTTATATGCATCTGCGGCAGCTCAAACGCAACCGCTTTTTATTCGCTGATTTCGCCACCTTTATGTCGCTGATTATGGCGGTGTTTATGCTGCTGGTTTTACAGATGAGCGATCCGACGGGCGAAATTCCCACCGCGGCATTACTGCTGATCTCGCTGGGTATGGCGGCGTATATGTATCTGTTTTTCAGCATGACCGGCATCTGGGCGCAGGAGCTGAAAAAGCCGTATATTTTTCTGCTGCCGGATTCTGCGCCGAAAAAACTGCTGTATGCCACCGGAACCACCATTGTAAAATCTATATTTGACGGCGTGATTATCGCACTGGTCATCGGCATTTATCTGGAAGTCAGTCCGCTGGTTATGGTGGCTTCAGCACTGGCGTTTGCATCCTGCGGCTGTATTTTCGTCGGCGGGGATGTTTTATCGCAGCGGATCTTTAAACGGCAGATCAATACCGGCATTTTACGGTTTGTAAACATTCTGCTGCTGTTTGTGCTGCTGATTCCCGGGCTGGCAGCTGCCATCGGCGGCGCTGTCGCGGGCATGGCGTTCGGTATCGATATCTGTCTGACCGCGCCGGGGGCTCTGGCTGTGGTAAATGCCGGCGTGTTCCTGCTATTGCTGGCCGGCTGCAAAAATGTGCTGGCGCAGATGGATGTGTAATGATCTGACGGTCGTACAGATACAATTTTTTGTAGCGATCGAAATTGTGATTGTAGAAGCCCCGCAGAATCACGGGGCCTTCTGCACAGGCTTGTTGAACCAATATGGTTTGAAATTTGAAAAGCCGCTGTGAACACCATTTGTTCACAGCGGCTTTTGCCGTCAATAATTTTTTTCAAAAAATTTTAATCCTGCGGTTTACTGATCACGCCATACAACGGCAGATCGTCTGAATCTTTGCGCGGCGCCCGGGCAGGCTCTGCTGTCTGGGTTACGCGGACGCTTCTGCGCCGGTCGTCAGACCGCCGGCTGCGTCTGCGCTCCCGGTCGGAAGACCGGCTCCGGTTATATTCCCGCAACGGTTTATTGTCTCTGGAGGTTCCGATGCAGACCCGGCGGTGATTGTCTTCGCCGATCGACCAGCTTTCCACCCCTTCTACCGCCTGTACGGCGTTGTGGATGATTCGCCGCTCATAAGCGTTCATCGGCTCTAAAATAATATTGCGCTGGGTCTCTTTGGCCTTCTGCGCGTCTCTTACCGCAAGATCGGTCAGCGTTTTGGCCCGCCGCTGCCGGTATCCCGCCGGGTTGAGGGTAATGCGCAGATAGCCGTCATGCGCACGGTTGGCAACCAGCGCGCACAGATGCTGTAACGCATCCAGCGTTTCGCCTTTCCGGCCGATCGCCACGCCCAGGCCCTTTCCGTCAAAGTCCAGCTCATAACCGTCTTCCACCTGAACCGCCTGCGCCGATAACGCATCTACGCCCATAGCGGTCAGCACCTGTTGCAGATAAACCACCGTATCCTGCACTGCTGCGGGGACCGGCTGTTGATCCGCTGTCTGATCGGGCTGCTGCTTTGCGGGAGCTTTGACGGCCGCGGGTTTGCCGACGGATTCTTTTTTGATTTGATCTTTTGGTTTGTTCTTTTTTTCGGATTTTTGTTTTTCAGTTTTCTGCACGGAAGATGCTTTGCGCATTTCCGGATCTTTGGTCTGGATGCCGATCTTTACCATTGCGGGGCTGCCGCCAAACAGGCCCAGCGTCTTTTTTTGCGGCTGGGTGATATCTAAAATCTCATAATCCGCGCCTTCTTCGATGCCAAGCTGACGTTTTGCGTCCTCCATCGCTTCCTCTACCGTTTTACCGGTTCCGGTTGCTTCCAACAACATCGCTGTTCAGTCCTTTCCTGCGGAGCCGTTACCGGGCGGTATTCTGCCCGGCGCCCGCCTTTTGTATTTTCAGCGCCTCCTGTGTCCGGCGCTTTTTCCCTTTTTTTAATGTATCCAGTGCAACCACCTTGTTGACTGAATAAAACTGATTGACAATCACCGTAATCAGGGTGTTGACCAGGTTGGAGCAACACCAGTAAAAGCCCACCGCGCCGGGCACGCCGAACGCGATCACCAGTGAAAAGATGGGCATAATCAGCATCATGGCTTTCATGGAGCCGCCGGCCTGCGCCGCCTGGGGATTGGTATGTTTCTGCTGCATTGTGGAGATAATTGCCGTAAACAGCGAGGTCAGAAACGATAAAACCGGGATGATCCAGATCATCTGAAAATCGCCGATGATATTGGTGGAAAACTGCGGCTGCTCGGCCAGATCCAGCCCGAACAGATTAAATTCCGGCATACCGGTTTTCAGTTGACCGTCAGCGGTATACACCATCATCCGGATCGCCGAATATACGCCCATCAGGAAGATCATGCGCAGCAGCATGGGCAGACAGCCGCCCATCATTTTGACGTCTTCCCGCTGGTACAGCTCCTGCATGGCGGCGTTGTATTTCATTTTATCGTCGCCGTATTTCTCCTTCAGCGCGTCCAGCTTTGGTCTGAGCCGGGCCTGTCCGGCCATGGATTTCTGCTGTTTGATATTTAACGGAATCATCGCGACGTTTACCAGAATGGTAAACACCAGAATCGACAGCGCATAATTGCCGATTCCCGCCAGGGTCAGCAGCCAGTTCAGCCCCTGCAGCGCCCATTCAAAAGGTTTAAAAATAAGCTCCATATCATAATCCTTTCCCAGTCACGGCTCAATTTATAAATGTTTCGGTTTTTTTTCTTTTTTCGGCGGAACCGGATCAAAACCGCCCTTGTGAAACGGATGGCACCGCAGCAGCCGCCGAACCGCCAGATAGCTGCCTCTGAGCGCGCCGTGTATCCGCAGCGCTTCCAGCGCATATTCCGAACAGGTGGGCAGATACCGGCAGCAGGGCTTTTTATAAGGGGATATCGCCTTTTGATAAAACCGGACCAGCCAGATTAACACCCGCCTCATGTTTTTGATTCCTCGGTCTTTGGCCGACGGTTCCCGGCAAGCAGGCCGGTTTTCTGAAAACAGTCTGTCAGCATCGGCTGCAGCCGGGTGGATTTCAGCTGCGTCGCTTTATAACGCGCGACAATGACAATGTCTACGCCGCGGTTTTGCAGCGCCGGGCTGTTTTGAAGCCGATGTTTGTAAACATCGTAAAATGCCGCCCGGATCACCCGTTTGGCCCGGTTGCGCTGCACCGCGCCCCCCAGCTTTTTGCCCGCAGTGATCCCTAAGCGGCAAAATCCCGCGCGGTTTTTGCAAACGTATACCACCAGCGCAGGACTCACACAGGATTTTCCGCTTTTATAGGCTCTGCGAAAATCCTTATTTTCATGAAGCGTACCATATAAAGCCACGGAATGAATCCCCTTTTTGCAAGGGTTTTAATGGGAAAGGCGCGCCCGGCCCTTCGCCCGGCGGCGGGCCAGCACTTTACGACCGTTGGAATCGGCCATCCGCTTGCGGAACCCGTGCACCTTTTTGCGATGCAGCTTTTTGGGCTGGTAAGTTCTCAACATGGTTTTCACTCTCCTTAAAGTCTGTGATATCAGACCTTCGGCGCTGTTACCGAAGCGCAGTCTGCTTGAAAATTTCCATAGCAATACAGATTTGAAGACATATGGAACTAGTTAAAAATTATATACCATTTGCACCGGTTCGTCAACAAAAATTTTGCAGAAAAACTCTGTTTCCGATATGTTGTAGCCCTTTTTAAAACCGCCACAATATATGCTCAATCGTCTTTTTTCACAGCAAAAAAACCGATTGGAAATTGGAGAAAAGCTTGATCTCGATCAGATTTTATGCTATACTATTTCTCGGATATATGCGGGTTTTCCGTTGTTTTATAGGGTCTGTTTGTTTTGCTTTTATTGCTCCGGCAGCTTTTAAAAGCTTCTTATTGTTTGCACGGTAACGACAGATGACGATTATGCCCCGCCTCCGTCCGTTCAGGGTGGCTGCCGCGGGGCGTATACTTTACAAAACAAATAATGAGCATAACGGGATCCGACTGCTAAAAGGGGTATAAAAACAGGTCGTACGTTGTTTTCTGAACCCTTTGTTTTTTAGTGGGCGCGTGGGTGTTATACGCAGGCGTGTTTATGTTATACGTGATTGCTTATACCGGTACAATCCGTTTTTTTATGGCAATTCCCGGCGCCGTATAACCGGCTGGTTTATGGCGGATTTGTCCCGCCCGGCCTTTCATCCTATATATTTTTTGAAACGACGCGCCGCCGGCCGCAGAGCGCGCCGCCATATGCATGAGATCCTCTATGTGTCGGAGGTTCTTTTCCTGATATTGAATATATAACGCGGCGGAATGGAGATTTTTAATGAAATGGAATCGTTAAAAGAAGTTTGGAACGGCGTTTGCGCATATCTGAAAACCCAGATGAATGAAGTGACCTTTAATACCTGGATTGCGCCGCTGTCTTTAAGCGCGCTTTCGGGAGACGAAGTCACGTTATATATCCGGACAGACTTTCAGCGGGATATTATTTTACAGCATTATCAGGAACAGCTGAAAAATGCGTTTGAAAAAATATTGAATTTCCCGGTACATATCAGTATCCAAACCGAAGAAGACCTGCCGGTTTCTCCGCTGTCGGTGGATTCGTCTGCTTCTCAATATGAATATACCTTTGCGACCTTTATCGTCGGAGCCTCTAACCGGTTCGCCCATGCGGCGGCCATGGCGGTGGCTGAAAATCCGGCGGTTACCTATAACCCTTTATTTATATACGGAAATTCCGGTCTGGGCAAAACCCACCTGCTCAACGCGATTTACAACCGGGTCAATCAGAAATTTCCGCAAAAAACCGTTTGGTCGGTGAATTGTGAAACCTTTGCCAACGAATTTTATTATGCGCTGGAACACGGCACGCTGAACAAATTCAGAGACAAGTACCGGGGCGCGGACGTTTTGCTCATCGACGACGTGCAGTTTATCGCCGGCAAGGAATCTACACAGGAGGAGTTTTTCAACACCTTTAACAGCCTGTATATGGATCAAAAGCAGATTGTGGTAACCTCCGACCGGCCCCCAAAAGATATCGCCACGCTGGACGAACGCATTCGTACCCGCTTCGAAGCGGGGCTGATCGCCGATATTCAACCGCCGGAATTTGAAACCAGAGTCAGTATTATCAAACGCAAGGCGCAGCTTTTGAAATTTGATTTATCTGACGATATCATCTATTATATCGCAGAACAGCTGAAAAGCAATATCCGGCAGCTGGAGGGCGTTGTCAAAAAGCTACAGGCGCAGACGCTGCTGTCCTCCGAGCCGCTGACCCCCGGCGCGGTGCAAACCGCGATCCGCGATATCCGCAACGACGATATGCCTGAACCAGTTACCGTCGGACGGATCATTTCAGAGGTCGCGCGCACCTATACCGTATCCGCCGATGATATCCTAAGCAAAAAACAGGATGCGAATATCTCGCATGCCCGACAGGTGGCCATGTATATCGTCAGAGAGGTTACGCAAATGCCCTATGACGCCATCGGAGAAAATTTCGGCGGTAAACATCATTCTACCGTTTTATATAACGTACGCAATATCAAAAAGCTGATTGATAAAAATTCCAAAGAAAAAGCGCTGATCAGCGACATTATTAAAAATTTGGAAAATAATTGATTTTTTTTGGATTTGTCGGGTTCATTTTGTCGAAAATAAAAGTTTCCACAATGTGAAACCCCTGTTAAATGAAGAACTTTTCCTGAATTTCCACAACATTTTCAACAATCAGGCTGATTTTCCGCAAAGTTTTCCACTTTGCACAAACCAGGTTTCCACAACCTGCACAGCCGGATCTTCAGGCAAGGATTTTCCTCAAATGCCGCACAATATCTTTCACAAAAGCGGCAACGATATTTTACCCGAAAAAATCGTAAAAATTTTAGTTTCCCTCAATTTCCACAGCCTATACTATTACTACTAAAAATTATTTACTGATCTGATTGTTTTCGCAGCGAAACAAAATAAAAAAAACGGACAAACTGCACCGGCCTGTGAAAAACCCGGGCGGCAGGCGCATACATATAAAACCGGTCGGATCCCGAAACGGGACATGATCAGAATAATAAGGAGCGTGTTGTTTATGAAATTCAGCTGTAACAGGGTGCAGCTCAGCGAAGCTGTCACCAACGTGCAGCGGGCGGTTTCCTCTAAAGCGGCGATCCCTGCGCTGGAGGGAATTTATATTACGGCGAAGAACGACCGTTTAACGCTGGTGGGCTATGATCTGGATATTGCTATTGAGACCGCCATCGACGCGTTTATCACCGAAGAGGGCCGGGCAATTTTAAACGCCAGACTGTTGGGGGATATTCTGCGAAAGGCGGAGGGTGAACACGTCAATATTGAGGTCGATCAGAAGTTTGGCGCAAAGATCTATGCAGAATCGTCGCATTTTGAGATTATGGGGATTGATCCCAACGAGTTTCCGGAGCTTCCGGATGTTTCCAAGACCCAAAATATCACCATTGATTATAAACTGCTGCAAAGCATGGTTTCACAGACCATTTTTGCCGCGGCGACGACCGAACTCAAACCGGTGCATACCGGGATTCTGTTTGAAATCGAAGGCGGGGTAATCCGGCTGGTGGCGGTGGACGGATACCGGCTGGCGATCCGGACCGAAGCGATTGATGCGCCGGAGGATATGCGGTTTATTATTCCGGCCAAGGCTATGGGAGAGATTTTAAAGCTTGCGGGAGAGGATGCCAAAGAGGTTTCCTTTCAGATCGGCAAACGGCATGCCAGATTTAATGTCTCCGGGTTCTCTTTGGTATCGCGTCTTTTATACGGCGATTTTCTGGACTATAAAGCGGCGGTTCCAAAAGGGGCGGCAACCAGCGCGGTGGTAAATACCCGGGCGCTGATTGCTTCCATTGACCGGCTTTCGCTGATTATTACCGACCGGATCAAAAGCCCGGTGCGAATGGATGTGCGGGATGATGGAATCAATCTGAAATGCGTAACGGCGCTGGGCCGGGCGGAAGATGCTGTCGCATGTGAAAAATCCGGCGATGATCTGACCATCGGCTTTAACAACCGTTATATGCTGGATGCGCTGCGGGCCACAGATACCGATCAGGTACGTATCGAGTGTAACGGGGCTACTGCGCCGATCAAAATTCTGCCGATGGAAGGCGACAGCTTTCTGTTTTTAGTGCTGCCGGTAAGGATCGCCAATGGATAAGACGGATCAAATACAAATTGTTTCAATCTCTACGCCGTTTATCCGGCTGGATGCACTGTTGAAACTGGCCGGCGCGGTTCCTACCGGCGGAATCGCCAAGCTGCGTATTCAAAACGGCGAAGTTCTGGTGGACGGCGTATGTTGTACGATGCGGGGCAAAAAGCTGCGGGACGGAGATATCGTGGAGCTGGACGGTTTGAAGATAAAGGTTCAAAGCGCATGTATGTAACAAAACTGTGTTATGAGAATTTTCGGAATTTAAAGGACGGCTGTTTTGAACCGGCGCCGGGCATTAACGTGATTTTCGGAGATAACGCGCAGGGAAAAACCAATCTGATTGAAGGATTGTGGTTGTTTTCAGGCCAGAAGAGCTTTCGAAACGTAAAGGACGCGCAGCTGGTCAAATTACAGCAAGATGAAATAAAGCCGGCACGACTGCAGATGGATTTTTTTGCGGCGGGGCGCAAGCAGACTGCGCAGATCAGTATTCAGAACCGGCGGTCGGCACAGCTGAATCAAATTCCGCTGCCGGCGCCGGCGGCATTGGGTCAGAGTTTTTGCGCGGTAGTGTTTTCTCCGGACGATATGGATCTGTTAAAAGACGCGCCGGCCGGCCGACGAAGCTTTTTAAATAATGCGATTGCGGCGCTGCGGCCCAAATATGATAAAATGCTGCAATTATATACCCGGGCGGTACAGCAGCGTAACGCATTGCTGCGGGATGTGCAGTTTCACAGCGAGCTTACCGCTTTGCTGGATATTTACGAGGATCGGATCGCCAAAACCGGCGCATATCTGATCAGCCGGCGGATGGAATATGTCGCCGCGCTGATGCGGCATATTCCGAAAATTTTTCAGGAGCTGTCAGACGGCAGCGAACAACCGGCGCTAACCTATCGGTGCAGTGCCGGAGACGGCGGCGAACAGGCAATTTTGCAGGCGCTGCAGCAAAGCCGGGGCGAAGATACCAAAACCGGGTTTACCGGGGTTGGACCCCATCGGGATGATTTTCTGTTTTGTATCAACGGTCTGCCGGTCAAACAATACGGGTCTCAGGGGCAGCTGCGCAGCGCGGTTTTGTCGATCAAGCTGGCGCAGGCCGAGCTGCTGAAAACCTTTTCGGGCGAGCAGCCGATCGCGATTTTGGATGACGTTATGAGCGAGCTGGACGCATTCCGGCGGGATTATATTTTAAACCATATCAACGGCTGGCAGGTTTTTATTACCTGTTGTGATCCCGAACCGGCGGACAGGCTGGTGGCCGGCGCGCGGTTTCAGATGCGGGCGGGTGTGCTGGAACGGGTGGGCGGCGCAGGCTGAATACCCGGAACATCGCCGGGGCAGCCGGCAGGCCGCAAAGGCTGCCGGACAAAGTACAAACAAGGATCAAGAACAAATAACGGGAGGCGGGCGCATGTATTTATATCTGGGCGGCAACCGGCTGGTGCGTCAGGCAGAGGTTGTCGGCGTATTTGATCTGGATACCGCCACCGTTTCCCGGCATACCAGAGATTTTCTGACAAAGGCCGAGCGGGACGGCCGGGTGGAAACAGTCAGTTATGAGCTGCCGAAAGCCTTTGTATTATGTGCGCCGCCCCGACGGCAGACCGGTGGGCGCGACGGAAAAAAACCGGCAGATCAAAGCGTGGCAGGCTGTGTCGCAAAAGTAGGCGGCCAAACGGCAAAAGTAGGCGGCCAAACGGCAAAAGTAGGCGGCCAAACGGCAAAAGTAGGCGG
>CALWVC010000033.1 GCA_944384865.1 uncultured Clostridia bacterium | reverse complement strand
ACAGAGGAAGGCGGCGTGCGCACGCTATATGTTGAAGATCTGTCCAGATGATGTTTGCTGAAAAATTTGGCAGCTGCGTCCATAGACCATCCGCCGGATAGATGCAAACGTTTTACAAAGCTCTTTTATATGATTAATACAAGCCCGGTCATTAGACCGGGCTTGTTTTTGATAAAGTCTAAACCCCAGCTGTTTTTCCTTTCATCAGCCAAACAACTCCGATCACCGGCGCCGCTGTCAAACAGCTAAAGCAGTTTCCCTTCTGCCGCATTGCATTTTTGCCCCTGCTTTATGAAACCGGATCTTGACGGATCATGCAGAATATGCTATCATAGTAAACAATCTGTGCGGGAGTAGTTTGCAGCTGTGTATGCGGCAAGTCAACATACTGGCTTTTGGCCTGGCTTGCCTTAATAAACGAGACGCATGGTATGGCCTGTTTGCCATGCCGGTGTTTAAATCGGGTAGGGCAATACCCGATTTTTTTATTGTAATGACACGGTTTGCCACAATATACACGCCGGACGCACATCGGCCGCAGTATTTTTCGTGGCTGTTACCTGCACACCCGCAAACATGAAAGGATGAACAATCGAAATGGGGATTTTTGAACTGCTGCTCATTGGCGTTGGCCTGTCGATGGATGCATTTGCAGCAGCCGTTTGTAAAGGGCTGAGCATGCGCAAAATCCATTATGGACGCGCTGCGGTCATCGGCGGCTTTTTTGGAGGGTTTCAGGCGGCTATGCCTTTAATCGGCTGGTTTTTAGGCAAACAGTTTCAGTCTTATATCACCAACTTCGATCATTGGGTCGCCTTTCTGTTGCTGGCCTTTATCGGCATCAAAATGATTGTCGAAGCGGTGCGCAGCGGTCCGGACGCGCCCGCCGTCCAGGAAGACCGGTTACAGATCCGCGAGCTGGTGATTCTGGCGTTGGCAACCAGCATTGACGCGCTGGCTGTGGGCATCACTTTTGCTTTTTTGCAGATCAATATCTGGGGTGCAATCTCCATCATCGGCGTCACAACGTTTATACTCTCGTTTCTCGGCGTGATGGTCGGCAACCGGTTCGGCGTTCGCTATAAACAAAAAGCAGAAATCACCGGCGGCGTGATTCTTGTATTAATTGGCCTGAAAATTTTATTGGAACATCTGGGTCTGTTGCCGTTTTAAAACCGGTTTCATACCTTACTTTCAAGCTGCTGCAAACAAAAGCGACGTTTTTCTATGGATAAACAATGCCCCGGCGTATATGCGCCGGGGCCGCTTGCTTTAAAATTTTTCTTTTAAATCTGTCACGCGGCCTGTATCGGCTCCGGCTTCCGGCAAATTTGCGCTTGATGCGCAGTAACCAGTCACAGACTTGCCGCAGCACTTGTAAAATCATTGATCTATCCCCTGGTTAGATCAATGATTTTACCGCATTGCTCCTATATAGACCAACACGCCGCAGAAGAACTTCTGCGGCGTGTTTATTTATTGCAATGTTTGCAAAGCTGTCTGCAATACAACATCCTGCGCGTCGGTGCAAAATACCCCCACGCCATATTTCTGACTGACCGCATCCGGCTCGACCTCAACATCCGGTTGGAGCCCTGTCCCATGATAGCTGTTGCCATGCCGGTCAACAATCTGCCCCGTCGTGATCTTCACTGCCGTCTCATCATACAGCGTATAGGTGGTTTGTATAATCCCTTTTCCATAGGTCGTCGTCCCAACCAGCTCGCCCTGTTGAAAATCGCGGATATTCATACAAAAAATCTCTGCGCTGGACGCAGTATACTCGTTGGTTAAAACCGACATCGGCAAATCTACCCATTGGGCATCCGAATATTCCGCCTCGGTAATCGTCCCATTTTTGTCCTGTATTCGAAGAAGCACACCCTCCGGCAATAACAAATCCAGAACATCACAAACGGCATCCACCGAACCTCCCAGATTATTTCGAAGATCGAAAACCAGTCCGGTAACATTCTGCTGTTGCAGATCCTGCAGCGCCTGTTCAAACTGCCCAAAGGTTACATCGTTGAAGGTTGTGATTTTGATATAACCGGTCTGGCCGATTTTCCGCCAGATGACACAATCCTCTTCATAAGTGAACAGCGTCGTTGAAAGCTGTAAAGCTTCACCGTCGCGCTGTATGTCCACTGTCAGCTGGGTTCCCTCCTCTTTCGCAATCAGATCGGCGCACTCCTGTTGCGTTTTGCCGGCCAGCTGTACACCGTTAATCGCCGTCAATACATCCCCTACCTGCACGCCGGCCTGCTTGGCGGGGCTGTTCCTGTGCACATAAGCGACTGTCAAAAGTCCAGTATCCGGATGTATTGCAATCGTTATCCCAAAATTAACAATTTGCCCTTGATCACTCTGTTGTTTTTGCGCATAAGCATCAGGATCATAATAATAAGCGTAATCGTCTTCCAGCCCCTGCAAATAACCGGCCGCAGCCGCGTTTTCCAGCAGTCCCTGATCTATATCATATAAAAAATACCGGTCAACAACCGCCTCTACTGCCCGAAGCTTGCGCACAACAGGATCTTCAAAAAAGAAGTAGTTCACCAGCAGCGTCAGCGGCGCCGTTACCAGCATCGTTGCTAAAACCAGCAGCAGTGCGCGTTTCCAGTTTTTCGCGCCGTACCCCCGCCGCCCAGCCGAAAACCGGCATTTCGATATCATCTGTTGCTGTTCTTCTGATCGGCCCGGCTGTTCCGACCGGTTTGGCTGTTCTGATTGGTCCAGCCGTTCTGATCGATTCAGCTCCTCTGTCGATCGTTGCCCTATTGGTTGTTTTCGCTTTCTTGATCGTCGCTGTTGCGCTTGCCCTTTCACATTTTCCTCCTGCCGCCATACGTTCTGCTGTTGTTCTTGCTGCTCCAAACAGAAACCCTCCATTCATCGGCCAATCGGAGATGCTTCAAAACAAACGCCGCACAGCAATGTGTTGTGCGGCGTTGTAATTTTAAAATCCATTCGAGTAACTGTAGCTCATCGGGTTGGTATGCTGTCCATTCACCCGGACTTCAAAGTGCAGATGCGGCCCACTGGAATTGCCTGTGCTCCCGACCCGGGCGATCAACTGCCCCTTTTTCACCGATTGACCTGCCGAAACCAGCAAGGTGCTGCAATGTGCATACACCGTAGAATATTGATTGCCATTGAGCTGCCCGTGATCAATGATCAAATGGTTACCATAACTGACATTGCTCCATCTTGCGGTAATGACCACACCGTCTGCCGCCGCATAAATGGGTTTGCCCATTGCGCCGGAACAGGTAATATCCGTTCCGGTATGGAAGCCGGAAGAACGGTATCCATAGGGCGATGAGATATAATAAGAGCTCTGGAACGGCCAGGCAAACGCGTCGCCGGAATAAACCCGGTCAGGATCGCTGTTATTATTGATCGCATCCTCCCAGGAAGCCAGCATCGCCTGTTTTTCTTTCAGTTCTTGCTCGGTTTCCTGCAAATCCTCTTCCTGACTGCTTCTATTGGCATTAATTTTGCTCAGCGCGCTGGCATTTGCGGCATATTCCGCATCCAACTCTTTTTGTCTGGCAACCAGTGTCTCCTTCAAAGACTGTACTTCCTGGGCGTTTGCCTCATTTTCAGCCTTTTTTTCATTGATCTGTTGGATCTGCGCGTTGATTTCATTCATCAGTTGGGTATCATGCTCGGTAACGCCCCGCATCAGTTCGGTCCGCGCCAAAAAATCGGTATAATCATCGGCGCTGAGCAAGACCGCCAACTGATTGTGGGTGCCCGCCACATAGATCGCGCGCAACCGTTCTCTCAGTGTGTCTTTGGTCTGTTCAAGATAAGCCTCTTTCTCGGCAATTTCCCGTTCATTCGCCTCAATTTCAGCTTTTACTTCATCAATCCGTTCGTTGACCAAAGCAATCTGGCTCTCGATGTTGGCGATTTTTTCTTCCAGCTGTTCCTGTAACGCCGCATATTCACTTTCATTATCTTCCAACGCATCGATTCGCGCCTGTATTTGTTCCTTTTCTTTTTCCAGCTGATCGACTTTTGCCTGTACCTCCGAACGGCTTTCTGCTGCCGCTCCATATGTAGGCAGCATCAACGCTGTCGTAAACGCCAGCGTCACCGCCAATAGAGCCGTACCCATCTTTTTCAAGAATTTAAAATGCACGGAACTCACTTCCTTCTTTCCGCAAATATTTACCGATTGAAATAACGCTGCCGATGCAGCCGGTCACAACGCCCATCAAGCAGAACAACCCAAACAGCCACCAAACTACCGAACCAAACGGCACTGCCTGCAGGCTCATCACACGTTGCAGTTGCGCAACCACCAGCCGGTATACGCCATACAACAGCCCAGTGGTCAATGCCGCTGCGATAATACCCAACACAATGCCTTCAATTACAAAGGGCAGCCGGATAAAATTATTCGTCGCTCCCACCGCCTTCATGATACTGATCTCCAGCTTACGGTTATGCATCGTGATTTTAATGGTATTCGCTATAATCACCAGCGCGGTAATAAACAGCAACCCGACAATACAAACGCCTGCGGTCGTTACCAAATTACGCATATTGATGATCTGCATCGTCAACTCTCTGGAATCATTGATATGATCTACATGTTCTACAGCCCTGATCTGTTCAATGGTCTGATCATATTGCGCCAGATCCACAAACGAAACCCGGATACCATATGGCAAAAAGGAACCCTTTTCGCCGCCTTCGTCGACGAACTCAAATAAGTCGGCATATTCCTCGCCCATATCCTGAATCAAAGACTCTACGCCTTCTTCTTTAGAGACAAAATCCACCGACTGTACATTGCTGAGCTGCTGAATTTGCTGCATCGCAATCATTGCGTCTGCCTCAGAGGTATCGTCAGCCGTATAAACCATGATCACGTTTTGATCCTGCAGAGTGGATAGCACCCGTTCTACATTCACCGACAACAGCACCGCTGCGCCCATCAGCAGCATACATGCGACCAAAACGCCCACCGACGCGATAGACATCAGCCGGTTGGTCCAGATGTTTTTCAGGCCCTCAACGACCAGATATCGAAAATTTCTGAATTTCATTTACATAGCTCCTTCGGAATTATCCGCCACGACACGTCCGTTTTCCAGCATAACCACCCGTCGGTTAAAATCGCGCACCAGCTGGTGTTCATGGGTAACCATAACCACGGTCGTCCCCCGCCGGTTGATTTCGGTCAGGAGCTCGACGATCTCATAAGACATATTGGGGTCTACATTACCGGTAGGCTCGTCCGCAATGATCAGCGTCGGGTTATTCACCAATGCGCGGGCCAAGCCCACACGCTGCTGCTCACCGCCGGAAAGTTCCATCGGATAAGACCGAGCCTTGTTGCCCAGCCCGACCATGGACAGCGCATGAGAAACCTTCCGCCTGATTTCCCGCTGAGAAGCCCCTACCACCCGCAGCGTAAACGCCACGTTGTCGAACACATTCATGGTGGGAATCACGCGGAAATCCTGAAACACGATGCCCATTGTCCGCCGCAGATAAGGGATATCCTTTCTGCGCATATGGGAAAGCTCATAGCCGTTGACAAAAATCTCGCCGGCATTGGGCGTTTCCTCCCGCATAATCAATTTAATAAAGGTAGACTTGCCGGCGCCGGATTTACCCACCACAAAAACAAATTCACCTTTATAAATTTTGATATTTACATCGTTTAAAGCGTGTGTCCCTTTTTGATAGGTTTTTGTCACGCCTTTGAACTCAATCAGCGGCTGACCGCTTTCCAACTCTATAACCTCGCGTTTAATGATAGGTCCCTACCTTCCGTCGGTTTTCAAAGTCTCAAAATTTTACCGGGCTGGCGTTTAAATATTTTTTAACCATCAGCGCGATTTTGAACACGATCGCATGCTCAAACTCCCGCAGATCCAGACCGGTAAGCTTTTTAATTTTCTCCAGCCGGTATACCAGCGTATTCCGATGCACAAACAGTTTACGGGAAGTTTCAGAGACGTTTAAATTGTTTTCAAAAAACTTTTGAATCGTAAACAGCGTTTCCTGATCCAGACTTTCGATGGAGCCCCGCTTGAAAACCTCTCTCAAAAAAGTTTCACACAGGGTGGTCGGCAGCTGATAAATCAAACGGGCAATCCCCAGATTGTCATAACTGACAATGGTTTTCTCAGTATCAAAGACCTTGCCAACCTCCAGCGCAACCTGTGCCTCTTTGAAAGAGCGGGCCAGATCCCGTACGCCCTCCACCGTGGTGCCGATACCCACGACTGAATGAATATAAAACTCGCTTGACAGCGTTTCCACGATGGAACGCGCCAACTTTTCCAAATCTTTGGATTCAATGTTGCTTTTGGTTTCCTTGACCAGCGCCAGCTCGCTTTCGCTGATATTGATGACAAAGTCTTTCTGACGGTCTGGAAACAGGTTTTGAATAACATCGTAAACCGCCACATCGCTCTTGGTAATCAGCTTAATGAGCAGCACCACATGGCTGGCCTCGGTGTTAAAATGCAGCTCCCGCGCCTTGATATAGATATCTCCGGACAAAATATTATCCAAAATAACGTTTTTGACAAAATTCGCCCGATCATATTTCTCATCAAAATATTGTTTCAAATTTGTAAAAGAAACAGCCATCAGCGCCGCATATTTTGTCGCCGTGGCATCCGTTCCCTCTACAAAGGTAATATATTCGGGGCTGCCCGCCGTTCCGAAAGGCTTATATGTATAATTTCCACGGGTGAAAACTTCTGATACTCCGCGCACATCCGTCGGACCCAAGTCTACTGTTTCACCGATCATTCCCAACTCGCTGCAAGCCGTTATTGTAAATTTCTCATCAATCACGCCCACGGTTCTGTCGATTGCATCTCGCATTTGATGCACCACACTTTGAAACAGACGATTCGACATCTTTGAAAACTCCTTCAGCTTGAATTCTAACGAAATTCACAGAACTCAAATATAAACTATATACATTTTACACAAAGTACGATGATTTTTCAACCTAAAATTTAAAAATCATTAAAAAAAGTTACAAAATAGAAATGTTTTTCAGCCGTATTTGTAAAATCAGGAACCAAAAGAATCATATTCCTGCGATAAGCCTCAACCCGAATCGTTGGAGAACCCCGCCAGCAAAAAAACTGCGTCCAATGTACGCAGTTTTTTGCATGCTTTAACGATTTAATCCTCCACGGAGGTTGTAATCTCATCCGACGCCGTGGTCTGCTCTTGTGTAGTCGGAGGCTCTGTCTCCGGTTCATAATAATAAGTCGGGCGCGGACGAGTCGTCGTCTGCTCTTCATAGGTATTAACGTCGATCTCAATCTGTGTAAACTCGTCTACCTCGGTGCCTTCTTCCAACGATTGCCGCGTAACAGTGTCGACCGGATTCCCCGGCGACGCAACTTCGTTGATTCTGATATTCTGATACATAAAGCCGGCTTCCCACAACAACTCCAGCGCTTCCGCGCGGGTTTTACCCCGCAAATTGGGAACCTGGGCTGTACCGTCGCCGACGCTGACCACCAAATTGATTGCATCGCCTTTACGGATCACGGAACCGGCCTCAATATCCTGTGAAAGGATCACGCCTTTATCCTGATCGCTTTTCTGATAAGTTACCGTGATTTCGTAATTGGTACGCATCTTCACCAGATTGCTGTCTTGTGAAGATAACAGATCTGAATAATTCAGACCCTCCAACTGGGGCATCTCACCCTTATCCGGATCAATAATCAGGTCGGAATAATTCTCGGTTTCACCCGTGACAGTGGTAAATGTCACCGGACCATCATCATCCGGATCAAAAAAGCTTTTAAACACCGTCATGCTCAGCAAAATGCCCAGTGCAATCAACACCATGCCGGTCACAGCCGCTGAAATAATCACATATTTTTTGCTGCCGCTTTTCTTTTTGCGCTGAACCGCCGGTGCGGCGCTGCCACCGCTCACCCGTTCGCGGTTGCGGGTCACAACGCTGGGTGAAGCTGAAAATTCATCACGAAACTGTTCGATGCTCGCCGTCCGGTCGTCCGGCAGGATCTGTAGCGCATCCGCCAGCGCGCTCATGGCATAGGCAGGCATATGGTCTGCCACATCAGCCGGAATAATCAGCTTATCATTGGTTACCCGATCGGTAGCCTCCGGCGGCGGGCTGCCAACCAGCGCCCGATAAATAGACGCGGCCAGCGAATATACATCGGTCCACGCGCCCTGATCGCCGTCAAAACCATATTGCTCAATCGCAGCATAGCCCTTATACAGCTCAGGTACCAGATCCGTGCGGGCCGTCCGCTCCTCAGCAATGCAAAAACCGGTCAGCCGCAACCGCCCGTCACGCCCGATCACCAATGTTTCGGGCGAAATGCCTCGATGGATCACATCCACTGCGTGCAACGCGCTGAGCGTAGTCATAATCGGCATAAACAACTGCCGAACCTGCTCAAAGCTCAAAGCGCCGCCGTTGCGCACTAAAAAGTCCCGCAGGGAAATAGACTCTACAGTTTCGCTGACATAATATGCAGTCCCGTTTTCCTCGAAAATATCATAAACGGGTAAAATTGCCGTCAGGCTCCGCATTCGGGCCAGCGCCTGCGCAAGGTTCAAAAACGAGACCCTGTGCCGGTCATAGGCGTCTGTCAGACCCTCGTCTGCAAATACCTCAGCGCCGCTTCGAAAGCACAGACCTCTGGGGAAATATTCCCGAATCTGCACCGGCGCCTGAAGCTGCGTATCATAACCGATATATGTGGCGCCTTCGCCGTTAAAATGCAGCAGTTTCCCCACAATATAACGAGACTGCAACATGGCGCGCAGCTCCAGATAATCCGCGTCGTTCTGGGTGTCGTTATCAAAATTACAATGTGGGCAGGTGCCATCTGTATCCTTCTGCCGCATACAACCCAGACAGAGATGCTCTAAATCCGCCAAATCCATACCGCCCTTTCTCGATCAATCGTTCATTTCCGCGATCTAAACAAAATTATACCGCATTCCTGTTCAATTCTCAATCATTATGACAAAAATGTAATCAATGTCCGCCGCCGGTTATTCGTCCTCTTCGGGCAAATTGTCCAGATTATGCCAAACATTCTGCACATCGTCATCGTCTTCCAGCACTTCCAGCAGCTTGACCATCTTCGCCATCGCATCTTCATCGGTGATACTGGTAAAAGTTGTGGGATAATATTCTGGCTGCGCCGTCAGCAATGTGTAATTTTTTTGTTCGAGTGCTTCCCGGACCGCTCCGACTTTATTCGGATCGGTAATAATCTCCAACATGCCGTCCGAACTGTTGAAATCCTCCGCGCCGGCATCCAGCGCATCCTCCATCACCTGGTCTTCGTCCAGTCCCTCGCCGTCTATCGCGATATAACCGCGCCGGGTAAACATAAACATCACCGAGCCGGGCTGCCCCATATTGCCGTCATATTTATCGAAATAATGCCGCAGATCTCCGGCAGTCCGGTTGCGGTTATCGGTCAGACATTCCACGACCATCGCCACGCCGCACGGGCCATAGCCTTCATAAACAATCTCTTCATAGTCTGCGGTATCATTCGCCCCGGACGCCCGCTTGATGATCCGCTCAATATTGTCATTTGGGACATTTAAAGATTTGGCTTTCGCAATACAATCTTTCAGTTTAGAATTCACATTCGGATCCGGCCCGCCAGCTTTGACAATGACCGACATTTCTCTGCCGATCTTTGTAAAAATCTTAGCTCTGGCCGCATCATTTGCGCCCTTTTTTCGTTTAATATTGTTCCATTTTGAATGTCCTGACATCTCTGAATTACTCCTTATAAAATCCTGAAATTATATACGCCACGAAAACCGCCGGCTACAGCACTGCTGCGCCTTGTCCATTGCGTTTTTATAATTTTTATTTAACATATGCGTTGAAAATTCAGGCATTCGCATTGCGTCTGACTGCAACAGCCGCTTTCGCAGCAAATACCCCGCGCACAAATAACAATTACCCTCGCGGTTTCTTGCGGTTATTATATCACAGATAACCGGATTTTGCAACTGCTACATCATGCCCCAAAGCATCTTGGTTACCGCCATACAGATCACGCCGGGCAACCCGAAAACAGCGCCGGCGCCAAGCGACAACGGCGTAAATTCCAGCTTAAATCCGGTCAGCGGGCTGGACGCCCACAGCACGATCATCGCGGACAATCCCCAAACCGCAGACCACAACAGCGTTTTAAAGAATTTTCCTGTCCGAAGCGTGAAAACCAGCACGACTACCACCGCGATCACCGCCAGTGCAATCATCAGATAATCATAAAACGTCATGCAGCCGACCCCTTTTACATTGTTTATATAACATATGCGCATGAGCGGCCATTTTATGCCATGTCCGGAGCGTGTAAAAAACAAGCGGTTCCAAATCGATTTTTTGCCGTTATCTATTTTTCAGCTTTGATAAAAAGCAAAGCCTTCGGTCTGCATCAAACCGAAGGCCAACCCCATAGCTCTAGTTCCTTAATGAAAATAAATCGCAACAATATTGGTTGCAATCATCAATACAAAAAAGATAATTGCAATATACTTGGTCCATTTGGCCAGCACAGCGTCAACCGCACGCGCCTTGCCTTTGGCCAGAAACGTGTCCGCACCGCCTGCGATCGTGCCGGAAAGACCCTTGTGTCTGCCCTCCTGCAATAAAATGACCGCAATAATGATCAGCGCAAAAATAGCAATAATTACGCCTAAAATATAATCTGCAATATTCATGGACGGTTCCTCCAGCCATCAATCTCAATAAGTAATTATTATATTAACATACTTTAATATAAATTACAAGTATTTTTTAAGGTAAACACATATTTTCCCAGGCAATAGACATCGGGATCTCCTGCAAACAACATTCCCAAATAACTGCTGCCAAGCAAACACCGCAAACAATACCGCTGATAAAAACAGGACACATGCCAACCGCATATGCCCCGAACCTTCGAAAGCAGCTTGAAAACCGAAGAATGGAGAAGTGATGAAAGAAACCTGAAATTGCAGGTCAAGCCCTCGACCTATTAGTACTGCCTGGCTGAATGTGTCGCCACATGTATACCT
>CALWVC010000032.1 GCA_944384865.1 uncultured Clostridia bacterium | reverse complement strand
TGGTCCGAGTGGCGGGACTTGAACCCACGGCCTCTTGACCCCCAGTCAAGCGCGCTACCAGCTGCGCCACACCCGGTGATATTGTCGCAACCATTATTTTAGCATAAAGGGCTATTGAATGCAACTATAAATTTTGCAAAGCGAAAAAAATTTAAGAATTCATAAATTATTCTTTTATTTTACATGTAAGTATGCTAAAATTGTACATAATGCAAAAATCTGATTATCAACACAGAAAGAGGCTATTGTTTTATGGGACTTCGCGATATGCTGCTGGGTTCTTACAGCAAGCGTCAGCTCAAAAAAATCAAACCGATCCAGCAGGCGACGCTGGATCTGGAGGATAAATATAAAGCGTATACCGACGAACAGCTGCGGGAGGAGACCGAGCGGTTCAAAGACCGGCTGCAGACCGGCGAAACGCTGGACGATATCCTGCCAGAGGCGTTTGCCGTCTGCCGGGAGGCTGCCGATCGCGTATTGGGCATGCGGCCATATCCGGTACAGGTTATCGGCGGTATCGTCCTGCACCAGGGGCGCATCGCCGAGATGAAGACCGGTGAGGGTAAGACGCTGGTGGCGACCATGCCCGCGTATCTGAACGCCCTGAAAGGCGACGGTGTACACATCGTCACCGTCAACGACTATCTGGCCAAGCGCGACTCAGAGTGGATGGGCAAGCTGTATCGTTTTCTAGGGTTAAAGGTCGGTCTGATCGTGCACGGGCTGGACGCTGCGCAGCGCAAAGAGGCGTATGCGGCGGATATCACCTACTGTACCAACAATGAGCTGGGCTTCGATTATCTGCGGGATAATATGGTGACCTATAAAGAGCAGCGCACCCAGCGCGGCCACAGCTTTGCCATCGTCGACGAGGTCGACTCGATCCTGATTGACGAGGCCCGGACGCCGCTGATCATTTCCGGCCAGGGCGAGAAGTCCACCGAGCTGTATGCCAGGGCGGACAAGCTGGCCCGGTCCATGAAGATGATCAAGGTGCGGGAGCTGGACTCGAAGGTAGACACCGATGAGGAATATACCGACGGCGATTATATTGTCGATGAAAAAGCGCGCACCGTGACGCTGACTGCCGACGGCGTTAAAAAGGCCGAGGCGTTTTTCGGTCTGGAAAATCTCAACGACCCTGAAAACCTGACCGTCGCACACCATGTCAACCAGGCCATCCGGGCGCATGGTATCATGCACCGTGACGTGGATTATGTCGTCAAAGACGGCGAGGTCATCATTGTGGATGAAAACACCGGCCGCCTGATGTTCGGCCGGCGGTATAACGAGGGGTTGCACCAGGCGATCGAAGCCAAGGAAGGCGTGAAGATCGCCAACGAGTCCAAGACGCTGGCGACGATTACGTTTCAGAATTTCTTCCGGCTGTATAACAAGCTGTCCGGTATGACCGGTACGGCGATGACCGAATCGCAGGAATTTTCTGAGATCTACAAGCTGGACGTGGTGGAGATCCCCACCAACAAGCCCATGATCCGCGAGGATTTGCAGGATCAGGTCTATAAGACCGAAAACGGCAAATATCATGCGGTAATTGAAGATATCGTGCAGCGCCATGAAAAAGGGCAGCCGATCCTGGTGGGCACAATCTCGATTGAAAAATCCGAAAAGCTGTCGGCGCTGTTGAAAAAGAACGGCATCAAGCACAATGTGTTAAACGCCAAAAACCACGAAAAAGAGGCGGAGATCATCGCGCAGGCCGGCCAGTTCGGCGCCGTGACCATCGCTACCAACATGGCCGGGCGCGGAACCGATATCATGCTGGGCGGCAACGCGGAATATATGGCCAAAGCCCAGATGCGCAAGCAGGATTTTTCTGAGGAGCTGATCGCCGAGGCCACCGGGTTTGCCGAGACGGACGATACAGAGATCCTCAACGCCCGCAAGGTATTCTCTGAGCTGAACGCCAAATATAAAGAAGAGATCGAACCGGAGGCCCAGCGGGTGCGCGAGGCCGGCGGTCTGTGCATCATCGGTACCGAGCGGCATGAATCCCGCCGGATCGACAACCAGCTGCGCGGCCGTTCCGGGCGGCAGGGCGATCCGGGGTGCAGCCGGTTTTATGTGTCGCTGGAAGACGATCTGATGCGTCTGTTCGGCGGCGAGCGGCTGTATCATATGATGGAGTCTTTAAAGGTCGACGAAAATACCCCGCTGGAAATGGGCATTCTTTCGAAATCTATTGAAAGCGCCCAGCAGAAGATTGAAATGCGCAACTTCGGCATGCGTAAAAACGTGTTGGATTTTGACGACGTTATGAACACCCAGCGAACGATTATCTATGAACAGCGCAACCGGGTGCTGGACGGCGACGATCTGAAATCCACGGTGCAGGGCATGATCAAAGAGACCATCACCAAGGCCTGTCACGATTATCTCACGGGCGAGAGTGCGGACGAGTGGAATTTTGCCGGCCTGAAAGAGTATCTGGCCGCGTGGCTGGATGTAGGCGATACGCTGCATTATACGGTCGATCAGCTCAATGAGGCGACGCCGGATTCGGTGGCGGAGCAGATCAACGAGCTGGCGGAGCAGAAATATGAACAGCGCGAGCAGGAATTCGGAGCTGAAATGATGCGTGAGATCGAGCGGGTTGTATTGCTGCGCAGCGTAGATACCCACTGGATGGATCATATTGACGCGATGGACGAATTGCGCAACGGTATTTATCTGCGTTCTTATGGCCAGCATGATCCCGTGGTGGAGTATCGCAACGAAGGTTACGATATGTTTAACGCCATGACCGAATCCATCCGGGAGGAAACCACCAAGATGGTGCTGAATGTCCGGGTGCGCCGGCAGGAGGACGTCAAACGGGAACAGGTGGCAAAGGTCACCGGCGAATCCGGCGGCAGCGACGGCAGCGTGAAAAACGAGCCGGTCAAAAAAGAAAAGAAACCGGGCAGAAATGATCCGTGTCCATGTGGAAGCGGCAAAAAATATAAAAAGTGCTGCGGTGCAGACGAATAAATAGATCAAGATGAATCCGCCGGAACTGCGATAAGCAGCTCCGGCGGATTGCTTGTCCGGCGTCTTCAGACGGAAGGGTTCTGATTGGATTGTTTGCGCCGGGAGAGGCAAGACTCGTCGCATTGATCCTGGAGAAAGTCATCTGAAAAACTCCCGTCAGTCGGACGTCTGAACGCAGGCTATAGGGGGAAAGCCTTAGAAATAAACGGTTGTAAAATCAGCCGGGATGTATCCGAGGGAACCGGTATATCCCGATATCATTGCGGCGATCCTGTTGCCGGTCTGTGGCATCGGTTAAATCGCCCATGTCCGCCGCATTATAGAAAGACCGCGTCTGGCAGGTACTGTTGGAATACCGTATCGCATGCTTACTGCGGCGTAAAAATATACCATAAAACAGCGGTGAAGGATTGTCGCTAAGCGGGGCGTTACAGTCTGTCAAACACCCGCACATAGTCGACTCTCCAGGTATCGCCGACAGCGTCCCGCAGATCGTCCCACTGGTTCCAGGTGGCGCAGCGATAACCCACAGCTTCGGTGGTCAGCAGGATGAACTGCTCCCGCTGCGAGACAGGATACGGCGCGCGAACCTCCCAGGTCATGACGCCATCTACAAAATAGCGGTAATATTCGGGCGTCCATTCCACCCCGAACCTGTGGTAACCGTCTGCAGTTGGCTGCAGTTTTACGGTATACGCACCGGTGGTTTCATGCTGGCTTCCATATCCGTTCCAGTGGTTGTTGTGGGTGATGCTGTTGTGGGGTTCGAATTTGGTGCGCCAGAACTGCTCCATAATATCGATTTCAACGCCGCTGATCCGCGGATCCAGCGTTGAGCCGATCACCGGGGATTGCAGCCAGAATGCAGACCACCAGCCTTCTTTTTGCTGCATCCGGCAACGGCATTCATAATAACCGTATTTATGCATAAATTTCGGCTCCCGGATCCTGCCGATCGGCCAGGTGAAATAATTCTGTCCGGCTTCGGAATGGGTATGCATTTCCGCAGAAGTCGGGTCGTATTCTTCACCGGCGTTGTCCATGAAATTGTAACCGGTTTGCAGCTGGGTGGTGCAATAAACGCCGTCTTTTTCAATCAGATGAAAGACCAGATCGCCGTTTTCAAAGGAAATGCCCTCTTCACCAACGAAATGTTTGGCGCGTTTGCCCATCATACTGTAGCGAAAATCCCATTTTGTGCGGTCTAACTGGTCTGCGTCGAACTCATCGTTCCAGACCATCTTCCATTCGCCGTCTGGCAGAAAGCTGGAAGCATGGCGCGCTACCTTATATTCCTGCATATGCGTCCTCCTGCATGGATTGGGCCGAATGGATCGGCCCAATCGTTTTGGATGTCGGTTTTATATCTGTTTTATTTGTCAATGTCTGTTTCGTCCAGCGTCGGCTGAATCTGTTTGAACGCATAGATTCTGAAATCATACGGATCCAGCTCTTCGGCGTCTTTCAGCGCGGCCTGCGCCTGCTGTGTTTTGCCCATGCCCAACAGCGCGTATGCTTTCAGGATGCTGCCGTCGCGGGTGTTGTCTTTGACGATATCGTCTTCAAAGGGCATCGGAGACGGAGAGCCTACGCCGTAATAGCTGCGCAGATCGCAGTTGTCCAGCGTATGCTGTGCAGTTTGCAGCATTTCATCCAACACCATCTGTGCCTGCTCTTCGTCGCCCAGCTTTTTCAGCGCCAGCGCCCGGAACAACGAGATTTCGGATACGGCGGCCTTATATACGGCGGCGGTTTCATAAGCCTGTTTGGCGTTGTCGTTTTGCTGCTGCGCTTCATACAGCCGGCCCAGATAGTAATAAATATGGGCTTCCTGGTTAAAGAAGGTTTTGGCTTCGCCATAAGATTTCGGCATATTGACGCCGTCGAGGTATGCCTGCCGCGCGCCGTCCAGATCGCCGGCAGCAAACAGCGCGTTGCCGTAAAGAACATGCATCCACGCATGCTGTTTGGTGAGCTTTCCTTCGCCGCCTTCATAAATATGAAACCGCTTCTGCCGGGCCGAGTCGATGGCGCGTTTGTATTCGCCTTTTAGGCACCACAGAATGATCCGGTCCAGATAGCAGTCGTCCCGATCCTCCAGCAGCTTGGGATATTGCTCATAAACAGCCAGACGCTGATCCGGCGTATAATTCATGTTTTTCAGCAGCTGCTGATATTCCAGCAAAAGCCGCGGATCGTCCGGCTTATAGCGCAGCGCTTTTTCCATTGCGGCTTTTGCCGCTTCAGGACGATGAAATTTATCGAAATAGGCTAGAGCAAGATTGCGCCAGGTTTTGTTATGTTCAGGATTGATTTCCACGCACCGTTCCCATGCGCGCATCGCCCGGTCATACTGAAACCGGTCGTAATACAGGCAGCCCAGATAGTAATAAGCGTTGGAGCCCTGCGGATTCCGGCTGATCGCGTTCTGCAAAACAGCGATATCCTCCAGACGGGCGGGGAAGCAGTATCCGGTATCCAGCGCTTCAGCCTGCCTGATTTCTGCCGTGCCGTTTTTGCCCAGCTTTTCAAGGCAATAGGCCCTGTAATAGTGTGTCAGCGGATAGTTGTTGGGATCCAGCTCCAATACGGCCAGCGCATCATCATAAAAACCGGCGGACATATAATCGGCCGCAACCGTGATAAAGTTCTCGCTTTTGGTGCCGTGTACCGTCAGAATCGGCTGTGCATCGCCATTTTGGAAGTAAAGTTCCACCGCGGCCCACATATCCAGCAGGTCGTCTTTAGCGTTGCGCTGCGCACAGGCCTTGACACGTTCGTCACCAAGATGACGCAAAATAGCGGTCATCAGGTTTTGTGCTTTGGTGTGTCCGGCGTTCAGACCCAGCGAGATCTGCGCTTTCTGCAGTGCGGCAGCGTAATCGCCGGCTTGGCAGTCCAGACAGGCCAGTTCATAATAAGCGGCGCTTCGGTGGGGATAGTTCCAGGCCGCTTTATACAGCCAGTCATAGGCTTCGCGGCTGCAGCTCAGATACTTCAGCGCCAAGCCTTTGAGATAAAACGCCTCGGTATCTACCGGATGTTGATTGCGTGAGGTCAAACGCTCGATCGCTTTATCGCAATAGCCGATACACGCTTTAAAAGAACCGTTTTTGAAACACAGCCGCGCCATAGAGGTGTTGCAGCGGATATCGCCGGGATCTCGGCGCAGCCCTTCCAGATAGTAATCCTCCGCGCGGTAATTGTGCTGTTTATACTGTTCCAGATGCAGGCCGTTGATATACAGCTCTTCTACCGTCTGGATTTCCCGCGGCCGCCTGACCGGCTCTCTGACGGCAATCGGCTGTTTTTGCCCGCGGATATAAGGCTTATAGGATACCAGCGTTTTACCCTCGGCTGACGACAGGCAGACGGTGATGCCATTATAATCTGCGCTGTTGAGCGGAATGGTTTTCAGATAGCTGTCCGCTGGTGTCATGGTTACGGTTTCCCTGTACAGCAGCCGTCTGCCGTTGTGAACGGTAACAACGGCGTCTTTAAAGGTTCCGGTAACGTTAAAGCCAAAGAACAGATCGTTTTCACGGCGTTCCATATTCATCGCCGCGTCAACGGTGGCGTTTACCACATTGCCCAGATCACGAACCGGGTACCAGTATTGTTCAAATTCTCTGGATTCATAGGGTGCGATCCAGGTGAAGTCCGGCTGATTATCGGTATAAACGCCGGTCATCAATTCGATATACGGGCCGTTTTCATCAGTAAGGTTGGAACACCACATGTCGCCGAACTCGCCTTTGCCCCAGTGCCACATTTTTTTGCCGGGGGAAATATGGTGATTGGCCACCGTGGCAATTCCTTTTTGCAGGCCGGTATCATACCCGGCGATAAAGTCCATATCCGACTGATCCTGTGAGACCAGGTAAGAAGACGGAACTTTAACCGCCGCATAACGGGAGATATCGGTGCCCGCGCCAAAATCATAAGGGCGAGCGGTTTTATAAACGCCTTTGGCAATCGGCCATTCCAAAACGGCGCGCCGGTCGTGATCGTTGACCCATTCTACGTCCGGCGGGAAGACGGTTCGATAGTTGTCGTTCACCGGAACGGCAAGGTTCGCCCACCACATGAAAATCTGCGGCATACCGGTACGGTTATAGATCCGCACTTTTGCCTTGATGTAGCTGCGCCCTTTGTCAAGCGTGATACCCACCATGCCTTTCATGCGGTTGAAAGGTTCTACTTCGCCGGTCCACACGGTTTTGGAGCCGTCGGCGTTTTCTTCTGTGACCGCTTCCAGCGGCATATACGTGGTGGGACGATGGTGCTGCGGCCAGTTGAATTCGATACCACCGGAGATCCACGGCCCGGCCAGCCCGACCAGCGCGGGCTTTACAACTTCATTATAATATATAAAGTCATAATCGCCGACTTTATCATAGCCCCGCAGAATCTTGCCGCCAAACGCGGGCAACACCTGGGTTTTGATATATTCATTTTCCAGGGTATAGATCTCATAAGCTACGTCTTTTTTCTCGTCGGTAATACCGTCGGCATATGGGATCGGATATAATCTGCCGGAAGCGCCCTGATAAGGCTTGTGTTCAAAGAACATCGGCAGATCATGCGCTTTTTTTGGAATATAAGTAGGAATATTCTGCGTCTGCTTTGTAAGCCGAACATCGTTCATATTATTCGCCTCCGCTTTTATTGTATAGGCAGAAGCCAGATTTGAAAAGACAATTTTTTGGGAAACACCGGCAAAAAAAGTTGTGCTTTTCGATGTTTTCGGCTTCGGGCGGGCCGGCAGGCGCACAACGTGTTCCGCGGGTGATCCGCAGCGCGGCGCATTTTGAGCGGGTTTGCTCGCCGCCAGAGTGGCAACCGCCCCAAACAGGTTTGTGTATATGGTGTAAAACAACATTTTTCGCGTTTTTTTGAATTTGCCCTTTTCATTTGCATGATCACTATGTATAATAACAATATGGCGGTGATGGCGGGATGCTGGAGATTGTTGTCAAAAACGGCGCTGAAATCAGTTCCTGGGATCGTGAGATTCTCAAAGGGCTGCAAAAAGAATTGAAAACCAAGCGGCTGGATTACCGCATTCTGGAGAGCTGCCGGCAGGCGGCGCCCGGCGGGCAGCCGATCGTGCTCATCGGTTCTGATTATGCGACGCTGTCGCAGGAAATCGAAACTGCGCGGCAGTTGGGGCGTCACCCCGTGATTCTCGGCAATCAGCCGTATAATGCATTCGGCGGCAATTACAGCTGCGTATGTTCCGATACGGGCAGCGCCATGTTGTGTCTGATTGATTATATCCGGGCACACGGTGGCGAAAAAACCGCATTATATGGCGTTAATCCCGCTTCCCTGGCCGATCAGGAGCGGCTGGCGTGCTTTGAAACATATTGTAATAAGGAAGATGTATATTTTAACGATCAATCGCTGCAAGCGTGCTTTCAACAGTTCTGTTCGGCGGCGGATCGATATGATGCGGTGATCTGCGCCAATGATCTGGCCGCGGTCTCGCTGGTCAGACGATTACGGGAACATGATCAGAACGATCGACGGCTGATTATTACAAGCTGTTCCGGTTCCAGATTGCTCAGCCGTTTTGCGCCGCAGGTCATTCCGGTCTCGCTGCATTTCGGCGATTTTGGACGGGGCGCGGTGTTTGTTTGCGAGTCGATTGTGAAGCGGCCCTATATTTCGTCTTTGTGTGTTAAGATCGGTTGCGAAATTCAGGCAGACGCTTGGATGGGCGCGCCGGTGTTTCAGCCTGCGCCGGCGCCGGGCCGCCTTTCCAGCGACGGCGAGTTTCAGGCTATGCTACGGATTGAAACGATGCTGGAACTTTGCGATCAGACCGATCTGCAGCTGCTGGACGGGCTGTTGCAGGGAAAATCCTATCAGGAGATCAGCGACAGTTGCTTTATGGCGGTGAATACCATCAAATATCGTGTTAAAAAGCTGATGCGTGCCTGCGGCGTGGAATCAAAAAAAGATTTTGTGGCGCTGCTTTCGCCCTATATGAAATGACGGGCAAAACAGTCTTGGGCGCAGGCCGATCGGAACTGAACGGGTTGGTTGTAATGGTTATTTACAGCGTTTTGATGCGGCAAAATGCGCCGCCTTTCGCCGGGGATGTGTTTTGGCTGCGTGACCCGGGAGAGATGTGCGGCAGCAGATCCGTATATACGATGAAAAGAGGTAGCGTATGATGCACAATACAAAATGGTTACCGGTGTTGCTGCTGTTTATATTACTAACGGTTGCAGGCTGCACTGCTGCCGGTGATACTGCAGAGCTGCCGCAGACCACGGTAGCGACGCCGGTGTTTGTTTCTGAATGGCCGGAAAATATATATACCGGTAAAATTCCCCAGCCGCAAAACGCAACACCGGATTATATTATTGACGATTCGCAAAACGGAAGATATTCAGTTTTTGTCAAAGATCTGGATCCGTCGGCTTATACTGCTTATATTGAAACACTGCGGGCGCAGGGATACAACGAAGTTGCGTCTGCTGAAAACGATGTTTCCAGCGGTTTGATGTTGTCGGGGAACGGCGCTACGCTGCATATTGCGTATTCCGGCAGCAATATGGGCATTACCATCACAATGGGGAACAGCGGTAATATAAAAGAGACAGTGGTTGCAATTGGTTATTGAAACCTGTAGAAAAGCCGCGATACATCAAAAAATCTACCGTTGCTTTTGAATAGTTATTAAATTATAAAATCGCGCTTTGGCTCTGCTGCACGCAGTCGGTTGTTTCGCAGTTTCTTTTACAGAAGCTGAAAGAGTCAGATTTCGGGGTGTTTACGCGCCATGGATGCGCTGTGGATCATAACCGCTTTGCGGCTATGATCCCACATTTTTTAGTCGTCGACCGTTTGCGGGTTATTCAGAATATTTTTTACAGTATACAGCGCCGGTCGCAGCTTTGCGCACACTATAAAATATGAAAATCAAACAAAGTGTAGGTTTACAATAGATGGGTTACAGTTTTCATGACGAATGGCCGACCTTCTTTTAATTGGTGTTAACAATTTTACTGTAACACAGGTCTTTCCATTCGTCACTCTTTTTTTACTACTGTAACACATCATTGCATCATCTAAAAATTTATGTATTTACCACTGCCGCCACTTGACAAACAGCAGGCAAAAAGCTATAATAATTCAAAATTAAGCATGTATCCGGCGCCGCTGGGCAATCTATTTGCCGCAGCGTTGTTTATTTTTTTATAAAGGAGTATCATTTCATGGCGAAAAATGTTTTCTTGACCCCCGAAGGATTAAAAGAATTGGAAAACGAACTGGATTTTCTGAAAACCGAAAAACGAACGGAAATTGCCGAAAAAATCAAGATTGCGTTGTCGTTTGGCGATCTGTCTGAAAACAGTGAATACGATGAAGCGAAAAACGACCAGGCCAAGCTGGAAGCGCGCATCGCCGAGGTCGAAGCGATGCTTAAAAACGCTAAGGTCATTGAAGCCCATGAGTTGGATAAAGACAGCATCCATATCGGCACCAGATTCAAGGTGTTGGACGTGGAATTTGATGAGGAACTGGAGTATCAGATGGTTGGTTCCGCTGAAGCCGACCCGATGGAGGGCAAGATTTCTGACGAGTCGCCGGTAGGCCAGGCGCTGCTGGGTAAAAAAGCCGGCGACACAGTGGTTGCCGAAACACCCAGCGGCGAATTGCGCTTTCAGGTTATTCAGATTTTAAAATAACCGTCGGCGGGTGCGGGCAGAATGCATCTGCCTGCATTTTGTCAATATAACAGAAATTGAAATTACGGGAGATGAACGATATGGAACAGCAAAGCACCCGGCAGCCTGAACAAAATCTCAATGAGATTTTACAGATCCGGCGGGATAAGCTGACAACGCTGCAACAGGCAGGTCAGGACCCATTTATGCAGACCAGATATGCATTTGATACCACCACTGCTGAAATCCGCGACAACTTCGATAAAATGGAAAATACGGGCGTGCGTCTGGCCGGGCGGATGATGAGCAAGCGGGTGATGGGCAAAGTCAGCTTCTGCGACCTACAGGACGGCGCCGGCCGGCTGCAGCTGTATGTCCGGCGCGACGAGCTGGGCGAAGAAGCATACGCCCAATTTAAAAAATTGGATATCGGCGATATCATCGGCGTTGCCGGCACAGTGTTCCGCACCCAGCGCGGCGAGATGTCTGTCCGCTGCTGCAGCGTCACGCTGCTATCCAAATCCCTGCTACCGCTGCCGGAGAAGTTCCACGGTCTGCAGGACAAAGACCTGCGCTACCGCCAGCGGTATGTCGACCTGATCGTTAATCCCGAAGTGCGCAATACGTTTAAAATGCGCTCAGCCTTTATCAAACATGTCCGGGATTTTCTGGACAACCGCGGCTTTATGGAGGTGGAGACGCCGGTTTTAAACACCATTTCCGGCGGCGCTACCGCGCGTCCGTTTATTACCCATCACAACACACTGGACATTGATATGTATATGCGCATCGCCACCGAACTGCCGCTGAAACGGCTGGTAGTCGGCGGATTGGACCGGAATGACCTGCGGCGCGAAACGGT
>CALWVC010000031.1 GCA_944384865.1 uncultured Clostridia bacterium | reverse complement strand
TGATTCGAAACGACGCCGGCCTGCCCACTCTACAGCGGCAGGTAGACCGGTTGTATGCTACGCTGCAAAGGATGGTGCCCCGATCTTGAAAAAAGCTTTCAAACGGCTGGTAATCCTGGTTGTAATCCTGACTTTGATTTTTGCCGGAATTTTTGCATATAATAAAGTTTTAAAATCGGTTTATCCTATAAAATACAGTGAATATGTGGAGCAATACGCCGCAGAATTCAATCTGGATCCCGCCGTTATTTACGCGGTGATTAAATGCGAAAGCTCTTTTGATCCAAATGCCGAATCGGGCCTCGGCGCAAAGGGCCTGATGCAGCTTATGCCCGACGCGTTCAGTTGGGCCAAAACCAAATATGACGGTTACACCGGCGAGACCGATCTGACCGATCCTCAAACCAATATCAAATATGGCTGCCTGGTATTAAAATTACATTACGATGAATTTGGTGATTATAAAACGGCTGTAATTGCCTATCATGCGGGACGCGGAAGTGTAAATGCATGGCTGAAAAATCCTGCATATTCTTCCGACGGCAAAACGCTGGACCATATTCCCTATGCCGATACCGAAAGTTATGCAAACCGGGTCATGAACACCGTTCAGACCTATAAAAATATCTATGATTTTGAAAAAGAGGTTGATGACAATGTGTGAACAATCACAGGCTGAAACACTAAAAGAAGAACTGTTTAAAAACAGTAAAAACGGTTATTTCAGAGCGCAGTCTGACGATATCGACGGCGCTTATGACTTCTGCGAGGGCTATGCCGCCTTTTTGAACGCCAATAAAACCGAACGTCTGTTTGCCAAAAGCGCGGTAGCGTTGGCGCAGCAACACGGCTTTGTCGCTTTTGAAAAAAGCAAAGTCTATCAGCCCGGCGATAAAATTTATGTGTTACACCGCAACAAAGCGGTTCTGTTGTGCGTGTTGGGCAGCGACCCGGTAGTCAACGGCGTGCAGATTGCCGCCGCGCATATCGACTCCCCGCGACTTGATCTGAAACCCAATCCGGTCTATGAATCCGGTGAGCTGGCCTATTTTAAAACCCACTATTACGGCGGCATCAAAAAATATCAATGGACTGCCATGCCATTGGCGTTATACGGTGTTGTCGTCAAAGCAGACGGCAGTCAGGTCGAAGTCCGTCTCGGCGATCAGCCGGGTGATCCCCGCTTTGTCATCACCGATCTGCTGCCCCATTTGGGCGTAGAACAGTCTAAACGCACCCTGGGCGAAGGCATCAAAGGCGAAGAATTAAATATTCTGATCGGCTCCCGCCCGTTTAACGACAGCAAAGCTTCTGAAACTGTCAAGCTGCAGATTCTACAGCTTTTAAACGAAAAATACGGCATTACCGAGGCGGACTTTACCAGCGCAGAGTTGGAACTTGTCCCTGCTTACGATGTCTGCGACATTGGCTTTGACCGGTCGATGATCGGTGGGTACGGTCATGATGACCGTGTCTGCGCCTATCCTGCGCTGATGGCGGCGCTGCACACCGAACATCCGAAAAAGACGATTTTGACAGTATTAACTGATAAAGAGGAGATTGGCTCTGAAGGCAACACCGGTCTGCAGTCGTCCTATATGAAAAACTTCATTTATGATCTGGCTGCGATGCAGGGTGCCGCCGGATACACCGCTCTTTCCAATTCCATGTGTTTGTCGGCGGACGTCAACGCCGCGTTTGATCCTACCTTCCCCGACGTATTTGAGAAAAACAACGCGGCCGTACTAAACGGCGGCGTTGTGATCACCAAATACACCGGCTCCCGCGGCAAATCCGGAACCTCTGATGCATCCGCCGAATATATGGGCTTCATCCGTAAAATGCTGCTGGACCATCACGTTGTCTGGCAAACCGGCGAACTGGGCAAAGTCGATGCCGGTGGCGGCGGTACCGTCGCCATGTATATCGCCAATCTGGACGTGGATACCATTGACCTGGGCGTTCCGGTATTGTCCATGCACGCGCCCTTTGAGGTCGTCGCCAAGCTGGACGTTTATATGGCCTATCGCGCATTCTGCGCATTCTTCGACATTTAAAAACCGCATATCCGGCCGGAGTTCCGCATAGATTGTACAAAAAAGATTGTGAGGACTCCGGCTATGATTTCGTTTACCGCAAGAATTACAAAAAGAAAGATTCTGGTTTTTATTTTTGTGCTGCTGGCTATTGCAGCCATCCTGTTGGCGCTGTTTGGACAAGGCCCTGCCGAAGCCGAAAATCCTGTCGACGGTTCCACCTCTGATGCGCGTGTCACATTTTTATCCAGATTTGGGTGGAAATGCGATCCTGACAGTGAAAGCGAAAAAGATACCGTGATTCCGTCGGTGTTCGATGATGTGTATCAGCCTTATAATGATATCCAGCTGGCACAGGGCTTTGATTTGTCCCCTTATAAAGGCCAGACTGCAAAATTATACAGCTATCATATTTTAAACTATCCAAGTGGCGGCGACGATATTTATGCTTCGCTTCTGGTTTTTGATGGCATCATTATTGGCGGCGACATCCATTCCACCGCCTTAGACGGCTTTATGCACGGTTTTCAGGCAGTCGACCCCCAATAATACCGCCCAATAAAAAGGAGGTTTTCCGATGTCTCTGATCCGGCTGGACAAGCTGATTGCCGATGTACTGCGGATTTCACGCAAGCAGGCTATCCAACAGATCAAATCCGGTGTCGTCACCGTCAACGGACAGATTGTATACGCGCCAGATCAAAAATGTAATCGTGATACCGATCATATCTGTCATAATCATACGCCGTTATACTGTCAGACACATCTGTATATCATGCTCTACAAACCTCAAAACACCGTCTGCACTGCCGATGCTACCGAGGGAATTCCGGTGGTAGAACTGCTGCCCGCCCAGTGGCGGCGCAAAGGTCTGTTCCCGGTTGGCCGGTTAGACAAAGATACCACCGGACTGCTGCTAATCACCGACGACGGCGCGTTTGCTCACCGGGTGATTGCACCAGGCAAACATCTGAAATATTACCACGCCCAATTTGCAGAACCGCTGACCGAACAAAGCATGGCCCTACTGCGCGACGGCGTCACATTGGCAGACGGCACCGCGCTGCAAAGCGCGCAAATTGACTTTCTGGATCATCGTCATCAGCTGGTTCAAATCGGTATCAAAGAAGGGAAATATCACCAAATCAAACGTATGGCTGCAGCTGTGGGCAATCATGTTATCGCCCTCAAACGTGTACAAATTGGCGATTTAAGATTGGATCCATCTCTCAAGCCCGGACAAGCCCGGTTGTTAACCCCTGCAGAACAAAAAGTTTACAATTAGTTCAAATATCACTATTCTGCAATTTTTCCGCAATTATTGTGCAGTACATACAAAACCAAGTGCCTCTATGAACCATTTTTGTAATATGTTTGATGATTATGGTAATAATGACTAAAGTGATATTTTATTCTTTGTGAAATTAGTTTTATTGCATTTTTTTCAAAACTATGATACTATATAAACAATCCTTTCGATATATTTTGCCTGAAATTATCGAAACATCTTTTTAGGAGGCTTCATTATATGGCAGGTTTGTCCCTTAAACACATTTACAAAAAATATCCGGGCGGCGTTTTGGCCGTCTCAGACTTCAACCTTGAAATTAAAGACAAAGAGTTTATTATTTTTGTCGGCCCGTCCGGCTGCGGTAAATCCACAACACTGCGAATGATCGCCGGGCTGGAAGAAATCTCCGAAGGCGAGTTGTATATCGGCGACCGTCTGGTCAACGATGTTCCTCCGAAAGACCGCGATATCGCTATGGTGTTCCAAAACTACGCGTTGTATCCGCATATGTCCGTGTTTGAAAACATGGCTTTCGGTTTGAAACTGCGTAAAACCCCCAAAGATGAAATTAAACGCCGGGTGGATGAAGCCGCCCGTATTCTGGATATTGACCATTTACTTGACAGAAAACCGAAAGCGCTGTCCGGCGGTCAGCGTCAACGTGTGGCTTTGGGGCGTGCAATTGTTCGTGAACCACAGGTATTCCTGCTTGACGAACCGCTGTCCAACCTCGACGCGAAACTGCGTGCCCAAATGCGGACCGAGCTTTCCAAACTGCATCAGAGACTGGGCACCACGTTCATTTATGTTACCCACGACCAGACCGAAGCTATGACCATGGCTGATCGAATCTGTGTTATGAAAGACGGTGTCATCCAACAGGTTGACACGCCGCAGCATCTGTATGATTTGCCGGTTAACAAATTTGTCGCCGGATTCATCGGCACCCCGCAGATGAATTTCGTAGATGCTAAAATTATTAAAAAAGAGAGCGATTTCTACGTAGAGTTCGGGTCTGAAGATACCAAACGCCGACTGGGCGTTAAATTCCAGATCAAACTGCCGGCCGAAAAAAATGACAAAGGTCAGTTAGATCCCTATGTAGATAAAGAAGTCATCATGGGCATTCGTCCGGAACATATCCATGACGAACCGAAACTGGTTGAAGAGTTTGCGGAAGGTGTTATTGACGCAAATATCGAAATCGCCGAGTTAAGTGGCGCTGAAACTTATCTGTATTTCAACAGTGAAGGCCACTATATGATCGCTCGGGTTGATCCTTCTACAACTGCCAAATCCGGTGATACCATCAAAATTGCTATGGAGCCTCGTAAGATCCATATCTTTGATAAGGAAACCGAGCAAGCCATAACACATTAAGTCAGAAAACCATCTTCTAATTTATTTTTCAATAAATATTAAAATGTAAATGGCCTCCGGCGTTAGCCGGAGGCTTTTCTATTACTGACAACCACTGATGCTCTGACTATCAAAAAAACAGCGTTAGCCGGGAGCTTTGCAGAAAATGTCGAAAACAAAGTGCCGCAATTTCATAATCCGGGATATCCGGGTTTTTATCAATCCGAGCAGCCGGACGATCAATACCATGAAAATGTCCGACATTTGCGCGCAAAGCGACCAATGTGAAACCGAAGACGATATTTTGTTATATGGTCATGATCTCCAAATCTTCATTGACACAGCCGGAGTCCCACACACCCGCAAGCGGTGAATAACAATCAGACGGTATTATTGGTATAAATATCAGCAAAACTTCTATATATTTCCTTGTATTTTTTTCAATAATGATAGTATAAAGGTGACAAATAGAATTGGGGGAAATCAAAATGAAAAAAATTTTAAATTTATTGTCATGGATACTGTTGGTTTGCTTGTTATATTCTGCAACAGTATATGTAGGCGCTGAAACAGAAAATTCTACCTATTCAACTGGATATATATCTGATGATTTATCTTGGTTTTCCAATCACATTGTTTCCAGCAACGTTCCTGCTGAATCTCAATTGCCAGCTTCATGTGACAATAGCACTTCTCCATATTTTCCTGCAATAGGGGATCAAGCACGTTCAAATTCTTGTGCTTCTTTTGCTACAACATATTATCAATTTACATATGAAGCTAATAAACTTAATAATATTGTCACCACTCCTGATAATACGTATTTTCCTATGTGGACATACAATTTTTGCAGATATCCAAACGATGGTGGATCAACATTTGAAGATAATTATAATGTTCTTACAAAATGGGGAGCGCTTCGGTATTCCGATTATGATAACATTCCCTCTACATTAACATCTAGTTACACATATTGGTCTGATAATACTGAAGCAAAAATTGAGGCATTAAATACACGAATCAGTACTGTCAATACAATTCATACTCCAATGAATGGCTCTGGAATAATGATTTCTTTTGAACCCGGAACATCTAACACACACACTTTTGATGCAGTAAAACATATTTTATCATCGGGAAAGATACTAACCGTATCATCTATATCAAGTGGGTGGGTATATAAAACAACTACAAATGGTGAAACCGCAATCATTCAAAATAATTCTAACGCAGGCGGCCACGCAATAACGATTGTTGGATATAATGATAATATAAAATGCGATATTAACGGCAATGGAACAATTGAATCAAATGAAAAAGGAGCATTTAAAATAGCCAATTCATGGGGAAGCGGCTATCAAAATAATGGATTTGTATGGGTAATGTATGATGCTTTCAACGATTATAATCAGAGTGGCAGACGCTCTTTTCTCAGATATGAATATTTTACATATATCACCGTTGCAAATATGGATGTTGGCTGTATAGGCCAATTAACTTTTTCAACAAATAGACGTTATCAAATTTCTGCTTTTTCAGCTGTAGAGGAAACTACTACCACTTCAACAAGCAGTTGGTTGTCCAAAGTACCATTATCCTTTTCTAGCAATGATGCAATATCATATACTGGTTCATTCATCTTTGACTTGCAGGAAGCATATTATAAAGTAATGGATAACAACTGGTTTATTCAAGTAAAAGATAAATCGAATGATGGAAATGCTATATATAATATCAGTTATAAAATTATTGATAACAAAAATAATACCATTAAAAATTTTGGGTTAATCTCGACTGGCGTTGACGGCAATTCTGTCCAAACTTATCAGAATCTAAACTTTCCCAAAGGTGATTTAGATTACAGCGGCGGCTTAAACAATAAAGACTATGCCAGATTAAAAAAATATCTTGCCGACCCTGAAGGAATGAATTTTTCTAATATTCAATGCTATCTTGCAGATATGAACAATGACAATTATATCAATAATAAAGACTTGTCTGCTTTAAAAACAGCGCTGGCAGAAGGATAATATCAATTACTCTTGACATTCGGATAAATGTGAATTATAATTATCATATGGAATATTTTCCATGTATCATTGTCCAAATTCGAAATGGAGGTATCCTGATGAAAAAAATGCTAGCTGTTCTATTGATATTCTGCATATTACTCTGTGGTGGCATCATTTCCGCCACTGCAGAAGAACAGGATATGATTTTGAACCTGCCGAGGGAATATGATAACCCTCTGGGGATGAATTTGTCCTTTACGCCTTTGCCCTACTTCTCCGAAGTACAGGCCGATGCGCCAATACAGGCGAAAATCAATACCGATCCCGGAGAAGAAAAAACAACAGTTGTTTTAGCAAATCATACCGGTGCAGTCGACCAGCTGCATTTGCAAATGAAAATCAACCGCTTCACCAATTACACCTGTATGCTGCATTCTGAATTTAATTTGACTTACTGGGGCGTTCAAGGGTTTATCAGCGGCGATAACCTCAAAATTACAATGAAAATCGGTGGTGTTACGCTGGTAGACGCCCAGCCTTTGAACAAATCCAATATTCAAACACAGATCTTTGAAATTCCATTGCGTCAGATTCCTGATTTCTCCGACGACATGGAAGTCATTATTACCGGTAACAATATAATTGCTTCTGATTTACTATTTACATTGCCCATGTATGCAGGCATTCCAACCGGCAACTATTTTGAAGATGTAAATATAGATCATGAAATTAATAACAAAGACTATAGTGCATTAAAAAAGATTTTGAACGAGAGCTATACAGATTCATATTTAAATGCAGATATTAATGATGACGGCTACGTAAATAACAAGGATCTGGCTCGTCTGAAAAAAATCTTAGCTGACTGGTTTGTATAATTCATCAAACTTTACTGACCGCCGATTGCCTTGCAGGGTAATCGGCGGTTTTATATATAATAACCGGAAAGCAATATGCTTTCCGGTTATTATATACGATTTAGATTGTTCTATTTTAAAACACATAAAATATGAATTACGTTATTTCAAAAACGGTTTGAGCTGTTCAATATGCCGCTGCTGCATCTGAACCAACTCATCCGCCAGCGCATCATATCTGCAGGGCGTATGTCTGTTTTTGGTTTTGGTGATCCCTACGATTCCCATATTGTTTCCCTGGATCATCAGATCCGCAATATGTGACGGACTGGAATCTACAACCGTATTCATCTGAATACCCATCCACGCCCCCATTTTCTGCATAGCAGGCAGATCTTTAGGCTCCTGGTTGTTTTTAACCAGTTCTTCCATTGCCTTCATCTCAAATTTTCTGAAATCATGCTGTTCCCTGATCAGTTCTTCCTTCATTTTCGGATCGTTTACTTTGTTTAAGACAGTATCGATCGTTTCAACGCCCATTTTTGCGCCACGATATATTTCCGCTAAAAAATCCGCAGGTTTTTCCATTTAACATCCCTCCGGACTTATTATACATCATCTACCTCCAATTATACGTAATCCTTTTGGATAATGATTTTTCAGGCGGCCATTGGATGCTTTTCCGAAACCAACGCATATGCCTTCAACAGCAACGCCGCAATAGCCGTTACAGTCACAGTCAAGTTCCTCTCCGCGCAAAAACCGAAAAATGCGTTTATCCTGTAGCGACAACTCCAGTGTTTGCACCGACCGTTTTGCCATATACAGACCATGTGCAGGCACAAAACGTTTACCAACAATTTTTCCGGCCTCGATTCCCGCCGCTAATACATGCACCCCCGGCAACGCCGGCATCTGCTCCGGCAACAGCAAAACCCGCCCGTCGATCTCCATGATATGTGCCGGTTCATTTGAAAAATATGCATGATAAAAATCCCAAAATAAATGCAGTTCTCCGGAACTGCTTTTTAACAGGCCATTCATCGGCCAAGCATGAAGATCGTGCACATTCTCACGCTGCCTGTCGATCTTTTGCAATTTTGCAACAAAATGCCCTTCCCCGCCGTCTTGCGGCAAAATCCGGCGAGCCAATACGATGGACGGCTCTTTACATAGCCGGTCAAACGCCGGTCGCCCAAACGGCTGTTGAATCGGGACCAACCGATAATCAGGATGCATCTGTAAAAACATCGCGATCACCTGTTCGTTTTCCTCACCAGACAACGTGCAGGTAGAATATACCATACAGCCGCCGGAACGGAGCATCTGATCTGCCTCGTTTAAAATGTGAAGCTGACGTTGTTGACAAGACAGACGGTTTTTCTCACTCCATTGTTCCAATACCTGCGGCTGCCGGCGGATCATACCTTCACCGGAACAGGGCGCATCTACCAAAATCCGATCGAAATAGCCCGGCAGTGCACGCCCCAGCGTTTGCGGATCAGCGTTTGTCACAATCGCGTTGGAAACACCCAGCCGCTCCATATTGGCGCACAATGTTCGCGCCCGCCCCGGTATAACTTCATTTGCTACCAGCACACCTGTCTGTTGCATCGCCGCCGCAATCTGCGTAGCTTTTCCGCCCGGCGCGGCGCATAAATCCAATATTCGCTCCCCCGGCTGTGGCGCCAGCGCTGTTACCGCCGCCATTGCCGACGGCTCCTGCAAATAAAACGCTCCGGCATGATGCAGCGGATGATTGCCCAACCCGCTCAAATTCGAATCTATGTAATATCCATCCATGCAAAACGGCGTCCGCTTCGTCTGCAGCGCAAGTTTTAAAAGAACCTGTTCAGCATCTGCTTTGAGTGTATTGATCCGCAACCCCCGGAATGGCGGCTGCTCCAACGCTCGTATATAGCCGGCATAAGCCTCGCCCAGCGTCTGCGCCATCACTTTTTTAAACTGCTCCGGCAGCTGCATATATCCGCGCTCCTTCTATATCGTCTGTCAGCAGGATGCCCGCTAGAACCTTGGATTCACCTCATGTCCGCAACCAACATCCTCCATGACCTTATTCATCAGCCTTTTTCGCCTCTGGCCTGCCGTTCCATATCCTCAATCACGATATCATAGATTTCGCCCAACGATGCACAATATTTTAATACATCCCATGGCTCGTTTGTATGATAATGAATCTTAATCAGATCTTCATCGCCTACCGCCAGCAGACAATCCCCTTTAAAATGGCTTTCAAAATACGCTCCGATCTCATCCTCATCTAAATGTTCTCCTTCAATCAACAGCTGCGTATCATATCTGTACTGCGCCATCCATACACCCCGCCCTTTCAACTATTTTATTTATTTCAGCACACTAAATGCGCCTAAATCCTTCGCCTAAAATTTCACCGGCCTCAAAAGTAACGATAAACGCGTGGTCATCTGTCGACTTGATAATTTTCTCCACAGCGGCTGTTTCAGGCCGGCGCACCGCGCAAAAAATCACCCGGCTTTCCTGACCGGTATAAGCGCCTGTACCCTCTAAAATCGTCACGCCGCGATGCAGCTTAGTCATAATATTATCTGCAATCTCCCGATATTTTTTAGAAGTGATCAGCAAGACCTTACCTTTATCCGCTCCATAAATCAGGCTGTCAATCACCCGGGATTGGGTAAAAATCGTAATAACAGCATACAGCGCGTTTTCAATATTCCAATAGACGATTGCTGCCGCTAAAATTACCACCGCATCCAACGCCATTATCAGTTTACCCATGGATAAATGCGGATACTTCATATTGACCAGCTTCGCCAAAATATCTACTCCGCCGGTAGTGGCGCCTCGCATAAAAACCAGACCCAGTCCCAAACCGCCAAGTACACCGCCATAAATGCAGGCCAACAGCCGATCACCGGTATACGTGGGCAAAACCGCAGCCGCCACATCGATCAACACTGACATTGCAGCTGTCGCCATCAACGAATTACATAAAAAACGCATCCCCAGTTTCCGGGCGCCCAGCAAAAAAATAGGAATATTCAAAACCATAACAGTAATTCCGATCGGTATTTTAAACAGATACAGAAGAATTGTCGCAATACCGGTCAGTCCACCGGCAGCAATATTATTAGGCGCTAGAAAACAACTGACTGAAACGGCAACCAATGCACCGCCGGCCACATAAAATAACAGGTTTATGATATATGACAATATCCTATTATTCTGCATATCCAAGCTCCTATTCCACATTTGCATGCGCCGCCCACATTCGATTAAACAATTCACGAATCCGCTGAGCCGCACCCGAAAGATACAAATAACCGAACAACGCCTCTACACCGGTTGCAACATGATACTCCCTCACAGATGTTCCTTTGGGCGTATTGTTATTATGCGCGTTACGTCCCCGTTTATAAATAGCCGTTTCCGGCTCGGTCAAAATCGGCTCGATTGCGGCAAAATCCCGCGCCTGCGCCTTTGCGCACACATATTCGGCAGACAGCGTATGTAAAGTACCGCTGCGGCATTTTCCCAAAGCGCACAGCCGTTCTCTGACCAACAAACCATATACGCCATCGCCAATGAAGCTCAGCGCTTCATTGGTCATTGATTTCAGATCACAGTCATCCTGTAACAGTCTCATAACTTATAGCCGTCCCTTAATCTACATAATCGAATTCAAAATCGTAAATGGTTACCGTATCTCCCTCCCGGACGCCCGCCTGCTTCAGTGCGTCAATAATGCCGGATTTTATCAAAACTCGCTGAAAATATTGTAACGATTCATAGTCATTTGGATTTGTGTTGTTCATAATCGGCAGCAGCCAGTCGGCCTTCACCTCAAACACACCGTCATCCAGCTTATCAATCGTGAAGGTTCTGTCATCTTTTGAAAAATCCGGCTCCGGTGCGGGCTGTGCTTCATAGGTACGAACCGGCGGTAATTCCTGCAGCCGTGCTGCAATATATTCTACCAACTCT